>NZ_JACJOQ010000423.1:0-9488 GCF_014695635.1 Coleofasciculus sp. FACHB-712
CGTTCCGATTCATACCGTTCTTTGCCAAGAAGGTACTTTGACTTTTGACCCGTTACACAGCAGCCTAGAGCAATTGCAGAGCTTATTTCAGCGCTACCAAACCCATCAAGCTTCCCCCTGAGCGTAAAAAGCTCGACGACTGAAGTCGCGACTCCACAAACGAACCCTGTCTTTACAGGCTAGGAGACAAAGCCTGCGTAGGCAGGCTTTGTCTGTGTAGTCCCACCCTTCTAGGGTGGGGACTATGTTGTGTAGCCCCATTTCTAGGGTGTGGGAGTAGATTGTTCCGGCTAGGATGGTTGTTTTTGTGGCGACGGTTACGATGAAGATAGATGACGTTGTTGAAGGTTTCTATGAACCAACCGTGTCAAGGAATTCTGAGACGGGTTAACATAAGTTAATACAAATAAAAATTCAAAGCGTCCCCATATCCTAGAGCTTAGGAGGAAACTCGGTGAACAAACGGTGGAGAAATGCAGGGCTGTATGCGCTGCTAGCAATAGTTGTAATCGCCTTAGGAACAGCATTTTTAGACAAACAACCCCAAAGTCGGGAAACCTGGAAATACAGCAAGCTGATTCAGGAAGTTCAAGACGGTCGGATTGAAAGAGTTGGTCTTAGTGCCGACCGCACTAAGGCGCTTGTTACAGCACAAGACGGCAGCAAGATTGTCGTTAACCTGCCTAATGACCCAGACCTGATTAGCATTCTGTCCACCAAGGGTGTAGACATTTCAGTTTTGCCCCAGAGCGATGACAGCTTCTGGTTCCGCGCCTTGAGCAGTCTCTTCTTCCCCGTTCTGCTTCTGGTTGGATTGTTCTTTTTGCTACGACGCGCTCAGAGTGGCCCAGGCTCTCAAGCGATGAACTTTGGCAAATCCAAAGCCAGAGTCCAAATGGAGCCACAAACCCAAGTAACTTTTGGGGATGTCGCTGGCATTGACCAAGCCAAGCTAGAACTGAATGAAGTCGTTGACTTCCTCAAGAACGCCGACCGCTTCACCGCCATTGGAGCAAAAATTCCCAAAGGCGTGCTGCTAGTTGGACCTCCGGGAACGGGTAAAACGCTGCTCGCTCGTGCAGTTGCTGGGGAAGCAGGCGTGCCTTTCTTCTCTATCTCTGGTTCTGAGTTTGTAGAAATGTTCGTCGGTGTCGGTGCATCTCGCGTGCGCGACCTGTTTGAACAAGCCAAGGCAAATGCTCCCTGTATCGTATTTATCGATGAAATTGATGCCGTGGGGCGTCAGCGGGGTGCAGGTTTAGGCGGTGGTAACGATGAGCGGGAGCAAACCCTCAACCAGTTGCTGACCGAGATGGACGGTTTCGAGGGCAACACCGGAATTATTATCATTGCTGCTACGAACCGCCCAGACGTACTCGATGCAGCACTGCTGCGTCCGGGTCGCTTTGACCGTCAGGTGGTCGTGGATCGCCCCGATTATGCCGGTCGCTTGGAGATTCTCAACGTTCACGCCCGTGGCAAAACGCTGGCGAAGGATGTGGATCTGGAGAAGATCGCTCGTCGTACTCCTGGTTTCACGGGTGCTGACCTCTCCAACTTGCTCAACGAAGCAGCCATTCTGGCGGCTCGTCGCAACCTGACCGAAATCTCGATGGATGAAATCAATGATGCCATCGACCGGGTGCTAGCTGGTCCAGAGAAGAAAGACCGGGTGATGAGCGAGAAGCGCAAAACCTTGGTGGCTTATCACGAAGCGGGTCACGCTCTCGTCGGTGCATTGATGCCGGATTATGACCCGGTACAAAAGATCAGCATCATCCCTCGCGGTCGTGCAGGTGGTTTGACTTGGTTTACACCGAGTGAAGACCGGATGGATTCTGGTTTGTACAGCCGCTCTTATCTGCAAAATCAGATGGCAGTCGCCTTGGGCGGTCGGCTTGCTGAAGAAATCATCTTTGGTGAAGAAGAAGTAACAACGGGTGCCTCGAATGACTTGCAGCAGGTGGCTCGTGTGGCGCGTCAAATGGTGATGCGGTTTGGCATGAGCGATCGCTTGGGACAAGTTGCTTTAGGTCGTCAGCAAGGCAATATGTTCTTGGGACGCGACATTGCCGCCGAGCGGGATTTCTCGGAAGCAACTGCGGCGACGATTGATGATGAAGTCCACAATTTGGTGGATCAAGCTTACCATCGTGCCAAAGCAGTGTTGGTGAATAACCGCCACATCCTGGATCAATTGGCTCAAATGCTCATTGAAAAGGAAACGGTAGACGCTGAGGAACTGCAAGAGGTTCTGGCGAATAACGATGTGAAGATGGCAGCGATCGCATAATTCGCTAATTGCTCATTGAGCGTCAAAAAATTGGGGCAGTTCTAGGATATTTTCTAGAACTACCCCAATTTTTGTTTGGGGTTGCACAAAGACATCAGGAGCGATCGCGAAACAATGATTGCAGTCTTCGAGACCTCACAACAAATCTCCTCTGATTGTTTACAGCCTAAAAAATTCCCAGCATCCGTAGCTGTAGTGCAAAAAAATTCAGAGGCTTCAAATTGGCGGACGATTTGATAGTGTTTTAGCAGGCAGTTCTAAAACTTTCTTCTCTCTACAGGACTAAGTTGAAGGATAGGATGCGATCGCACAATTAGATTTCAAACTGTGAATCTAGCCGTTACATTTTACTCTTCAAGTGTTGGTCGTACCTGCAATCTCTGGAAGTTTCAATTAAGACTTCCAATGATTAGCCTTGATTCGATCGCAACCTGTAGCTTATATCGCATACATAGCGGTCTAAAGGTGAAGTTTTGCGGCGGCAGATAGCTTTGAACTCCCACCGATAACCTCTGTTCCATCCGCACCAACGCAGTGTTGGGCTGGTGGCAAAGAGCATCCTGATTTCATCTGTGGGAATCGATCAGTCGCTTCAGGCTATTGCTATGCTTATCATTGAACTTATTAAGCTTCTCACGAAAAATAATCCAATAAGGCTGAATAGAATCACTAAGTTCTAAAGACTTCTTAAATAGTGCTTCAAATTCCTCATGGCAACTATATGAACAATAAAGCTGCTCATTCTGGAAAAAAGCTTCTAAGACATTTTCCCATTGTACTGGACTCAAGTATTCAGCAATTTTAACTAGCAATATAGAATTAATTCCAGCAAATTTAAAAGATCCAGAGTTTGCAAACCTATCAATTATTGCTGAAACATTACTCCTTAAAACAGGTTCGATTAGCTCATCGCCAATATCGTCCCAATGTCTTCTCTGGTCAAGTAAGTCATCAAAGGATGTAGTTTTAACCTGCTGAGTAATAGAGTCGTCCAGTAGCTTAAGTATGTTGGATTTCGGTTCATCTATCGATTTATAGGTTGATTTTGCATTAAGCAAATCTTCTAAATTTGCAGTAGAAATTTTCTTTTCTAGATCAGATTCAACTAAATCAATAAAAAAGTCATCTTCATAACTTGTCATCAACAAAACTGTTTCTTCTAGTGAAATGGTTTCTATCTCCTCTTTAACCTGTTTGGCAATAAAACCATCAAATAGTTCAACTAGTGAACCTTTTGGCTCATCTATTAATTTATATGTAGATTTTGATGAAAGTAAATTTTCTAAATCTGCGGTAGGGATCTTCACCTCCAGTTCAGACTCAATTAAATCAAGAAGCCACTTATCTTGATATTTAGATGCTGTCGATGTTAACTTAGCCAAAGAAGAATCCTTGATTTTTTGCTCTACATAGGATTTAATGGTTTCATCCGATCTAAGTGAAGGTTCAAATCTCATTAAAAGCAACTCATCTAAAGTAGCTTTCGGAGACAAATCCCGCAAAATAGGAATGATTATCTTGTCTTTGAAGAAATCATCCCTGCAAGTTTCCTTTAACGAAAGTAAATCCTTTAAAGGAATCTGAAGTTTCTTGAATACAACTTCTCTCAGAAAGCCTACATGAGATGCTTTTTTTAATATAAAGAGAGCGTTTTCTGAGAGTCTTTTATAGAATATTTGGTGCGTTTCATATATCTCAATTTTATCGATATAAGATTCTGCTTTTAACCTACATGGTTCACTAAGGCTATCCCAAGCAGGAATACTTCCAAGATAAACAATGGTTTTATCCCAATTTTCATCTGTGACTTTGTTGATAATAATGTCAGATAATTGATTGTTCAGGATCTCTCTTGTTTCTTGAGTATACATAATTGATACGGCATTCAGGGCTGAAAACTGTCGCGATCTTTCATCTTCTAAACGTTCTTCTACTAACAAGCTTTTTGTTAAACCAATAACAATATCCTTGACTAAAACAAATCGAGCACGACCCAAAGGACTTTTCTGAAAATATTTAATAGCTAATTCTGGATCTACTGGAAAATACACGGATTTGATGTCCTGAAAAATTCGATCGCGGGCAGCACGTCCTTGAACAGGTGGGCGCTCTAAAAGATGGGTTACTGCACTCCTCAAGTGGTAGCGTGCTAGCTCGGCTGTTGCTTCAAATGGCTCCTCTAAAGAAGTCATGGAAGGATGGGCACATCGGCTTCGATCTTCAAACAATCTTTCAATATCTGATTTCTCTACGGTTGAGATTAGCTCAAATTTTGTGAGCGCAATTTCAGGGATACTAGACTCGAATTGCCAAAGCTCTCTAAACTGTTTACCTGAACTTCTCAAACTATCAAATTCTTCTAGTAATTTCGCAGCTTCGCGATCTCCCAAAAGTTCTAACTCTCTCAGTTTATGTAGAAAGTCAAAAACTACTGCGTTCCATGTAGCAACAATACAAGAACGAAACGCACCAGCACGATAACAGGAAACAGCTTCTTGGATAAACTTTCTAGATAACTTGTCTCTGCATCGTAATATCAGTTCATCCAAATCGATAAAGGCTTCGTACATAAAGTAAGCAAGGGAGTTTAAACACGAATTATGTGAATCCTATGGTAGCGCATCAATTTTTGGGGCTGACGGGATGAGTATCGGGTTTCATCCTTCAACCCAACCTAAAAGATCGGGGGATCGCATTAAGTTGAAGGATACAATGCGCGAGCGGAACGTTCTGGTGCAGCGCGGTTGTTAGGCAGTGAACTTAATAAGCGCGACCATCTTTGTGGGTTAAAGCCCATTCACCATTCGGCAATTGTGTTGCTTTGAGATCGTCATTTGGGAATTCCACCTCATCTCCTTCAGTGCGATCGCCAATCTCAAGATAGGTTACATTTTCCTGAGATCGATTAATCAGTTGATGGGAGATTCCCATGCCTCACAACTCACCCTTCCTTGTTATGTTAATGGCCTAACAAACCCAAGCTTTCTTTACCTTTCCAGTACCGTTAAACCATAGCATTTCAGCCACCATGCCCGATGCCCTCAGTAATAGAGCGTGATGCTATCTACACCCGTCAAGACTTCTTTCAGTTCAAAATAAAGGTCAGGAATTTGCGCTAACCCCTTCTTTCAGTAGGCTCTCACATCCGCCTTGCCATGTAGAACGCCGCTAGATTCTTCAGCAATCGATGGGATCAAAGGAGAAGCCAAGCTCGAAGTCATCCGCGTAGTGGCTTAGGACAGCATCGATGTCATGTTGATTCCACCCCTCGATCCAACTACGGGCAAAGCTTAACGCGAAATCTGCGTTGAGGATCGGCACGATCTGCAAAGACGCTCTGGTTGCAAACAAACCTCGATTGGCACCGCTTCACAGTTCCAGCAGCAGCGCGGCATAGATGCCTGCACCCAGAGCGAAAGCCCAAAAGCGGCTATCGCGATCTTCCGGGAGTTCTTCCTTCAGGACGTTCAGGACGACTCCTCCGGCAAGGAAGGCAAACAAGACTGCGATCGCTGCCTCGTGAATTTCGGTTCCGCTCCCAATGACCCATCCCACGATAATCGCTGCCGCCAGTATCCAGCGCCCCTTCTTGTGATAGGCATCCTTATGGTGTTCGCGCAAGCCGTTGTCGTTGACCATGAAATGCAAAGCCATTGCGAAGAAAAACAGAAAAAGACTTTGAAAACCCGGTTCCTCCGGGTGGATTAACAGGTAGCCGATCAAAGCATTGTAAACGGCGAATGAAGCGATGTGCGGCCAGAAGACCCCAGCTTCTGTAACATCTCCATTTCCCGCCTTTTGGTTGCGCTGGCGCGACAGTGTAGCAGCTCGCTCCAGTCCATAAAACACGCTGACGCCTATGAGTGCCACCAGGTAAACGTGGTGTTCCAGAAAGGCAAACCCCCCGTCCAACGTCTCCTTAACCGTCTCCTGTGCTTGACTCAGTTCCGGGAGGATATGGACGAAAATGTAGGCGACAGATACGCCACTCCCGATAGAAAGCCAGATACTGCGAGGGGTGGCATCCAGAAAGCGCAGCTTACCGGAGTAGAGATGCACCAGAGCCAGACCGACTGCAAGGATTGCAGACAGCAAGCGTACATCAGGATTGAATACCGAAGACTCTGCAACTGCCAACAGCATCTTAGTTGAGAAGAGGGAATATTTTTTAGAATGAATATCTTGACTAAAAAGACACGCCACTCGTCAATAGCGGCTCTGAAATCAGTGCCCTTGCTCTTTAGCTTGATAGGATTTGGGCACTAAGGCGTCCTCCCCTTAGCCGATTTTTCTGATTCTTCAAGTTTTAAACAGGTTGATTGACTGATAAATTTTCATCTTTAGGCAAGGGATCGGTTCTCTCTCTAGGTGGGCGTATAACCAGAGCCAGTAGAGGTAGTGTTCTGGTGTGGGGTATCAGCTCCTTTTTGCAACATGAGACAGATATGCAAACTCACTCAGACACCCACTCACCTTCCCCAACTAAACAAAAAATCTCCAATATTTTTCGTCTGGTAGGCTGGATTGCCTTCTGGGTCGAATTAGGATTGGCAGTTGCTTCTGGCATCGCTTTATTATTTGCTATCTCTGGCCGTAACTTTGCCAATGAAGCAAATCCTGCCCTGGGAGTCGGTATATTTTGGGCAATTTGTGGACTTTTCGCACTGTTATTCGGTGTCTTTTTAGCTTTCCGCTACACTCGCATCGCTAAAGGTTTAGCAAATCCTAATTCGGCTGTGCATCCCTCCAAAGCCGATACCGTTCAAGTCCTGCGACTGGCTTTAATTACAGGTTTGGTGGGGATTTTGTTATGTCTGTTGGGTGGTGGAGCGAGTATGGGAGTGTTACTAGCAAAATCTGTATCCCAACCTCCAGGTGTGGCAATCACCGACCCCTACAAAATCATTCGAGCGCTTGATGTTTTTGTGGTGTTAGCGAATTTTAATGGGATTGCAGGTCACTTTGTAAATGTTGTCACTGCTCTAGGGCTGCTCAAGTGGGTGCATAATCAGTAAGAATTTCCCCCACCTCTGGGTCTTTGGTTTATTGCTGATGACTAATGACTCATGGCTTACAACTCATTAAAAATTTTTAACGGCGGCGCTTTGGCGATACTGATTGATCTTCGACAGTTGATTTTGGATGAACTCGCTCTTGTAGCGCCCACACGCTTACCAGTGCTGCGGTTAAAGCTCCAATGGTGTCCATAATCAGATCCACGATGGTGTCATCCAGGTCATTGATCACTTGCACCACCCATTCAAATATCTCCCAAAGAGCGCCGATGGCGATTCCGAAGCTAGAGATCGTTAAGATATACAGCAGTCGGTGGTAGCGGAACGGAGTCAGCATTGACTCATACACGAGAAAACTCAGCGCCAGGGTTACGGAAAAGGTTGTAAAGGCATGAGCAATTTCATCGTAGGGTCCCGGTGGGTAAAATAAACCCCAAACCCAGCCACCCGCATTGATCAAGGCTGCGATAACAAACAGAAAATCAAACAACGTTGGCAGTTGATTTTCCAGGGTCACAAACAGAAACGAAGCAGCCAGGAAGCAGGCGAGTGTAAATGAACCCACCCAGTTCCGGTGATACAATTCAACGGCGATCGCGATCGCGAGTAAAAACTGTCCAACCCAAGCGGCGATTCTATACCCTCGCCAATTGCTACTCAGCATTGCTTTTTCCTCATAAATGGGTCATGGGTAAAGAGAGTTTGCAGTATTGAGTTTTGAGTTAGAAGAAAGTTTTTTAATTCAAGACTTAAAACTTTTCCCCAATTAGTCATTACTAACAAACTATAAACGAAGCAATTAATTCAATTTCATATCATGCTTCTGGTTTCTGACGGGAAAGCGCCTGAATCTCAGCCCGCAATGCAACGATTTCTTCATGCAACGCGGCGATAGATTTAGCACCTGCTACTTCTGTTTGTTCGTCTTCCGCATCGCGTCCGACAAAGAAGGTGGCGAGGGTTGCCGTTACATAGCCAAACACTGCAAAAGCATATAACGATAGGATCAAGCAGAGTACCCGACCTTCTGGAGTCTGAGGCCAGTATTCCGATCCCATCGTTGTCATAATCATTGCTGTCCACCACAGTGCAGCACCGTAGTCATTCAGTCCGCGCCCATCAGGGGTATTGCTTTCAAAAGCATACATCCCTGCGGCTCCCACCAGCGTCACCACCAGCGTCAGCGCGATGATGTAGCCAAAACCACGACGACTCATGCTGGCTCGGAGCGATCGCATCCCCCGATTTAGAGAACTGATGACACGTACCAGTCGCAGTCCCCGGCTGGCTCTCAGTAAGCGAAACACGCGGGTAATTCGGAAGACGCGCAACGCTGGCAACAGCAAGGAGAGGGCTGTAAGCCAGTTTTGCTTGAGATAGATAAATTTGTAAGGAGCCAGAACCAATCGTAAGGCGAAGTCTAGGATAAAAACGATCCAGATGAAGTTGCTGATGATTTCCAGCAGGGGATTTAAGCCCCAAATTAGTTCGACGACCAACAACGCCAGCCACCCAAAGCCGAGCAATAGCATGGGTGTTTCTAGCCAGTCTTCCAACTGTTGCAGAACCTCACCTTGTTCTTTTTTGAGTTCCCGTTTTTCAGATGGACTCAGATTGCTCATAAGATTTTTGATGACTCCTACAGCGGTTTTGAAAGCGCTTGCCGTAAAGCTGAGCCAAGGGTACAGCGGTCAGACTGTGGGCAAATATCTAGGTGCATAGAAAACCCCAGCAGAGATTAGTAGAAAAGTAGTGAAATATTCCTCTAGCTAGAGAGCGAACTTCCATACTGTGCGAGATGGTACAAGGGACGCAGACTTAATATAGCCAGCCGCAATGCGCCAACTACTTGTACAGGTTCCCCGTGGGTATGGGAAAACAGTTCTGGATATCGCCCAAACTTGTGACGGAGCGAATCTTTCCCTGTTTGAAGCGACTGGAGCTGATGAATCGTTAGACGTGGTCATCGTTCACGTGCCGAATGGAAAGGTTGAGGAACTACTCGAACAGTTGCAATCGGTGCCAAAATTGAACGTCACGCTGCTTCCGCGTGGAGTCATCGCCTTGCAGCCACCGCCTTTTAAAGCAGCGCAGCAGGTGACAGATGTGCAGGCACGCAGTCCCATCGAAATTTTCCTCTCAGGGCTGCAAAGCGTTGGCTCATGGAAAGGGTTTCTGGG
>NZ_JACJOQ010000424.1:0-4897 GCF_014695635.1 Coleofasciculus sp. FACHB-712
CAACGACTAAAAACGATCGATCGTTACCCATTACCCAAAATTAAAATGATTCTCTCACAACGCTTTACAGATGCACTGACCTTTGCCACCGCCTTGCACGCGAACCAAATTCGCAAAGGTTCGGGTGTTCCCTATATTTCTCATTTACTCGGCGTCACCAGTATTGCTTTAGAGCATGGCGCGAATGAAGATGAAGCGATCGCTGCTCTACTCCATGATGCCATCGAAGACCAAGGTGGTGCCGCGACACGAGAAGAAATTCGTCGTCGATTTGGAGATACCGTCACGGAAATTGTCAACGGTTGTACCGATGCTGACACAACACCCAAACCCCCTTGGCAGCAACGCAAAGAAGCTTATATTGCCCATATCCCGACTGCTTCAACCTCGGTGCGTCTTGTCTCAGCAGCCGATAAACTCCACAATGCCCGCTCGATTTTGACTGATTATCACATTGTAGGCGAGGCAATTTGGGAACGCTTCCAAGCAGGCAAACAAGGAACGCTTTGGTATTATCGCTCGTTGGTTGGCGCATTTCGCAAAGCCGGTTCATCACCGCTCATTGATGAATTAGAACGGGTCGTTTCAGAAATAGAACATCAGGTAGACAAAGCGACTTAAGCTGCTTGATTGACAAATCTCTTGAAACCCTGCCAATTTGTAGGGTGGTCTCATGCGGGAGCGGTATCATTACCTTTACAAGAGGCTAGATGCTTTTGCCGTGCTTGTTTGGGTTGCCATCTGATTCTTAAGTAGAGACCCCCTAATTCCTGTACTAACCTCTTGACTACAGGAAAATACAGCGAAGGCAGTTCCGAAAACTAGCCTGTTTTCCCTTTATTTGACAAATAAATAGTACAAAAATTATCTATTTTTATCGATAAAAAGTAAGAATATTAAGATAGAATTTTTTGGTTTTAGGAACTGAAAATTCTGTAGACAACTTGCTAGATGTGATTCTACGCCAAATGATGTCATCGCATGAATGTAGATGAAGTTCTGGAAGCCGTAGAAAAAGTTCTGCTTTTTCGGCAACTCAGTCCTGTTGAGCGATTAATCCTGCATCGCTCTTGGTTAGGAGACGATTATCGTGAAATTGCACGGGATTCTGCTTACAGTATCCCCTACCTCAAAGAAGTTGGTTCCCACTTGTGGCAGGCTCTCTCAGCAGCACTCAACCAGAGAGTGACGAAAAAAAATTTGCATTTACTCGTTAACCTGCACCAGCAAAACCGGACAGGTGAACAGCAAAATAGACCGCAAGAGGCGCAAACAGACACAGGAGTAGAAGATAATTTTATAGCTTCAGAAACAGAAACCGAGCAAAAATTTCCTGGGGGTCCTGTACCGCTAGATTCTCCTCTCTACATCAATCGTCCCCCGATTGAAGAACTCGCCTGCACTGAGATTACCCAACCTGGATGTCTGCTCCGCATCAAAGCACCCAAGCAGATGGGGAAAAGTTCACTACTTATCCGGATTCTGGCTCGCGCTACAGATGTTGGTTACAAAACGGTCTCTTTAGATTTTCAGGAAGCCGACGAAGCAGTTTTTGCCTCCCTCGATAAATTCCTACGCTGGTTCTGTGCCAATGTCAGCAGACAGTTGAATCTCAATCCCCTAATGGATGAGTTTTGGGATGAGGATATGGGCAGTAAAGTTAGCTGCAAAATCTATTTCGAGGGTTATCTGTTCAAGCAAGTTAACAGTCCTCTAGTGTTGGCTTTGAATGAAGTTAATCGGGTTTTTGAGCATCCCAAAATCGCCTTAGATTTTCTCCCAATGCTGCGATTTTGGCACGAACAAGGACGAGCAGTGGAAGTTTGGCAAAAGCTCAGGCTTTTGGTTGTTCATAGTACAGAGATTTATATTCCGCTAAAGCTGAATCAATCCCCCTTCAATGTCGGAATATCCATTGGTTCACCCCAGTTTTCCAGCGAACAGGTGCAGGATTTGGCACAGCGCTATGGACTTGATTGGAGCGATAAAATAGAGACACAAAATGGCACTTCCTGCGGCAATGATTACACATCTCTACTAATGGCAATGGTGGGCGGACATCCCTATTTGGTAAGCGTAGCGCTTTATCACCTGCGTCGAGGAGCGATGACATTAGAGGAGTTATTGCAAGTGGCTCCTACACCCGCCGGGATTTATAGCGACCATCTACGGAGTCATTTGGTGATGCTCCAAGATGAACCACAATTAGCATCGGCTTTGCAACAAGTTGTTACTGCTGATGAGAGCGTACAATTAGAAGCGATCGCAGCCTATAAGTTAGAAAGCATGGGATTGATCCAAATGGATGGAAATCGGGCAAGTCCCAGCTGCCAGCTATATCGTCTCTATTTTCGCTCGCAGCTAGGAGAGAAAAAAGAATGCCAATGCCACTCCAAGAATACTGAGCGATGAAATACCAAGTCGGTGGTAGTCTAACGAGCGAAGCACCCAGCTATGTACAACGAATTGCAGACTCCCAACTCTATGAAGCATTAAAACAGGGTGAGTTTTGCTACGTTCTCAACTCCCGACAAATGGGCAAATCCTCTCTGCTGGTGAGAACTCGCTATCGCTTGCAACAAGAAGGGTTTAAATGCACTGCTGTGGATATGACTAATATCGGCAGTGAAAATATTACGCCGACTCAGTGGTACAAGGGAATTGTTGCCGATCTGTGGTCGGGTTTTAACTTGTTAGAAAAACTTAATTTGAAAGCTTGGTGGCGAGAGCAAGAAGATATCTCCCTACTCCAAAGGTTGAGCCGATTTCTTGCCGATTTGTTATTGGTTCAATTTCCGAATGAAAGACTATTTATGTTTATTGATGAAGTTGATAGCATTTTAAGTTTGGATTTTCCGGTCGATGACTTCTTTGCCTGGATTCGGTTTTGCTACAACCAACGAGCCATCAATCCAGAATACAGACGGATTACTTTTGCAATTTTTGGTGTAGCAACGCCAAGCGATCTCATTGTTGATAGAAATCGAACCCCCTTTAATATTGGGAAAGCGATAGAACTAACTGGCATTCAACTGCACGAAGCTCAGCCATTAGTGAAAGGATTAGAGGTAAAAGAAGGAAGCTCACAGACCGTTTTAAAAGAAATATTAGCCTGGAGTGGAGGGCAACCCTTTCTCACCCAAAAGCTGTGTAACTTGGTAGGGAATCTTGTTGACACGCGATTGAGCGAGTCTGAGACGATGAACAGCGTTCTGACCATTCCTCCAGGAAATGAGGCGTTTTGGGTAGAAAACCTGGTGAAGACACGCATCATTCATAAATGGGAAAGCCAAGATGAACCAGAGCATTTAAAGACAATACGCGATCGCATCCTTCGCAACGAGGAACGCGCTGGCAGATTTTTGGGAATGTACCAGCAAATCCTACAAGGTGTGGAAGTACCAACCGATGACAGCCGAGAGCCAATAGAACTGTTGTTATCAGGATTAGTGGTAAAAGCTCAGGGTTATTTAAAGATAAAAAATCGAATCTATGAAGAAGTATTTAATCTCGAATGGGTAGACAAGCAATTAAAGGAACTGCGCCCTTACTCTCAACTTTTTGATGCTTGGATTGTTTCAAAGCAAAAGGATGCATCGCGGCTGTTGCGCGGACAAGCGCTGAAAGACGCTCAAATATGGGCACAAGGTAAAAGCTTGAGCGATTTGGACTATCAATTTTTAGCCGCTTCTGGCGAATTGGATAGGTTGGAAATGCAGCAAACTCTAGAAGCAGAACGGCTGAAAGAAGTAGAAGCGCGACTGGCGGAGGAACAAAAAAGATTAGCACTAGAGAAAAAAAGTTCTAGGCGACAAAGGTTTTTGCTTTTTGTCGTAAGTATTGTATTAATTTTAGCTTGTGCATTGGGGCTAGCGGTTTATGTTCAGTATCGGCAAACGGCTGTAAGCGAGATCAAAGCGATCGCTAAATCTTCCGAAGCACTATTCGCCTCAAATCAAAAGTTAGATGCACTCGTACAAGCGATCGCAGCAAAGCGACGATTAGACAAGTTGAATGTTGCAGATGCAGATATTCAGCACTCAGTGAAGGAGGCTCTCCATCAGGCTGTTTATGGAGCGGTTGACTATAACCAGTTATCCGGGCATGACAATGTGGTTAATGATGTAACTTTCAGCCCTGATGGCGAACTCATTGCCTCAGCTTCTGCCGACAAAACCATCGATCTGTGGAAAAAAGACGGTACAAAAGTAGGAACGCTTCAAGGACACAACAATACGGTTTGGAGTGTCGTATTTAGCCCCAGAGGGGATCTAATTGCTACTGGTTCTGGGGATAACACCGTTAAACTTTGGCGCAAAACGAGTACAAAATTACCAAACGCAAAGCCGAGCTATACCTTGTGGCACACCTTACAAGGACATACTAATGCAGTTGCACAAGTAGCGATCGCTCCTAACGGTCAGACCATTGCATCTGCTTCTAAAGATAAAACAATTAAACTCTGGAGTACAGACGGCAAACTGCTGAGAACTCTCACCGGGCATACGGATGAAGTTGCCAGCGTTGCCTTTAGCCCTGACAGTCAGATCGTTGCATCTGCTTCTCACGATAAAACCATCAAACTCTGGAGTACAGACGGTCAACTGCTGAGAACCCTCACCGGACATACCGATAGAGTTAAGCACGTTGCCTATGCGCCAAGCGCAGGCTACGCCAACAGCCCCCAAGGAAATCTTATTGCCTCGGCGAGTTGGGATAAAACAGTCAAACTTTGGCACCTTGATGGAACTTTAGTCCAAACCCTAACTGGACACAGCGATGCAGTAGGCAAAATCGCTTTTAACCCTCAAGGTCGTTTAATCGCCTCGGCAAGTCTTGATAGAACAGTCAAACTTTGGAACCTTGACGGGACTCTCGTAAAAACCCTGCCAGCCGC
>NZ_JACJOQ010000425.1:0-2716 GCF_014695635.1 Coleofasciculus sp. FACHB-712
GTTAAATCTTCAATAACAACACCGTACTCTTCGGCGATGTGTTTCAACACTCTTAGAGATGAAATAGTTAATCTTGTTATAAATTTTTCATGAGTTTGAAGCAGTGCTGAATCTACCTTAACCGCTTCTTCGTATGTCAAAAATTGTTCTGATGGTTGCTGTGGTTGAGTCATAAATATTTTTAGTTACTGTTCCTTAATTAAATAGCCGCAGCGATGTTCTCCGTTAATAATCCAGTGCGTCCGTTCTACTTTACAATCTTGCAGAGCAGCAGCAAACATTTCTAATTCATGTCCGCAAACGCTGGGGAAAGACGAGGCGACGTGGGAAATGGCACAGTTATGCTCTACCAATATAAATTGAGTATCGTTTTCCTCCAAAGGATACCACTCTGCCATGTAGCCTTCAGCTTTGCGGAGTTCGACTAATTTGGCAACGCGATCGCGCAAATTTCCCTTTCCCAGCCTCACTTGATATTCCATTGCCTTGCGTTCCCAGTGCTTTCGCAACACCGTACTTGCTTGCTCATAACCGAGCGTTTCTGTCAAGGTGTCTAGGAAATCAACGGCAAACTCTCCGTAACGACTGGGGAAGCGATCGCGCCCTTCTTGACTCAGCTCGTAGACGTGCTGCGGGCGTCCCATCGCCGCAGGCACCGATTGATGCACGATTAGCCCTTCTGTCTCCAAATCCTTCAGATGACGCCGAATCGCCTGCGGACTTACCTCAAAGGCGTCAGCCAGCTCCTGAGCCGTGGCTTGACCTGTTTTCAGTAAATGTTGCAAGATGTCCTGTTTGGTGGAAGGCTGCTGAGTAATCGCCATCGTCTTGCGGTAAAATTCCTACTGGACTTTGACAACATCTATGTTGCTAAAGTATTTTAAAATAGAATTAAGTAAAGCAACAAGCCTGTTGTTTTACTATTGTAATTGCAGTTTGACTGGGCGATCTACTCTGGACGCCCATGCCCTGAGCCTGCCATCCTGAGAGATTTGTCCGAAACAAACACGCGAGAACACTTTTTTCTATGACTGCTAGCGTCAAAACCTTAGTCAATCAGCCCTATAAGTACGGCTTTGTCACAGACATTGAGACAGATAGCATTCCTCGCGGTCTCAGTGAGGACGTTGTTCGCCTGATCTCCGCCAAGAAAGAAGAACCGGAGTTCATGCTAGAGTTTCGCCTCAAAGCCTATCGGCAATGGTTGAAAATGACCGAACCAACTTGGCCTCATGTCAAGTATCCGGCTATTGACTATCAAGACATCATCTACTACTCGGCACCCAAGCAAAAGCCCAAAAAGCTGGGCAGTCTAGATGAAGTCGATCCAACTTTGTTAGAAGCCTACGAGAAGCTAGGGATTTCGCTTTCAGAGCAAAAGCGGTTGTCTAACGTTGCCGTAGATGCCATCTTTGATAGTGTTTCAGTTGCCACAACATTTAAAGAGAAGCTAGCCAAAGACGGCGTGATCTTCTGTTCCATCTCCGAAGCTTTGCGGGAACACCCAGAACTGGTGCAGAAGTACCTCGGCAGCGTTGTGCCAGTAGCAGATAATTACTTCGCCGCCCTCAACTCAGCCGTATTCAGCGATGGTTCCTTCGTCTACATCCCCAAAGGCACCAAATGCCCGATGGAACTCTCCACCTACTTCCGCATCAACAGCGGAGATACGGGGCAGTTTGAGCGCACGCTAATTATTGCCGAAGAAGGCAGCTCTGTGTCATATCTGGAAGGCTGCACAGCACCGATGTTTGACACCAACCAGCTGCACGCGGCTGTCGTGGAACTGGTTGCCCTCGACAACGCTGAGATTAAATACTCCACGGTACAAAACTGGTACCCCGGAGACGAAAACGGCAAAGGCGGTATTTACAACTTTGTCACCAAGCGCGGGCTGTGTCAGGGAGTCAATTCCAAGATTTCTTGGACGCAGGTAGAAACGGGTTCCGCAATTACCTGGAAATACCCAAGTTGCGTGCTAGTTGGCGATAATTCCGTGGGTGAGTTTTACTCCGTTGCCCTCACGAATCATATGCAGCAAGCCGACACCGGAACCAAAATGGTGCATATCGGCAAAAACACTCGCAGCACGATTATTTCCAAGGGAATTTCGGCGGGTAAGTCGGCAAATAGCTATCGCGGTTTGGTGAAAATTGGCCCCAAGGCAAAGGGTGCGAGAAATTATTCTCAGTGCGACTCAATGCTGATTGGCGATAATGCCCAAGCGAATACTTTCCCCTATATTCAGGTGCAAAATAACACCGGAAAAGTGGAGCATGAAGCTTCTACCTCAAAAATTGGGGAAGAACAGCTATTCTTTTTCTCGCAGCGGGGCATTTCCGCAGAAGATGCTATTTCGATGATGATTAGCGGCTTCTGTAAGGATGTGTTTAATCAGCTGCCGATGGAATTTGCTGTTGAAGCTGATAGGTTGTTGAGCATGAAGTTAGAAGGCAGTGTGGGATAAATGAAACTACAGATAAACACAGATAATCATTCGTGTTTATTTGTGTTTATCTGTTGAATTTCTTTACTCAAAAAGGTAAGGCGGCATTGCCTACCTTTAGGCTGAAATAGAATAAAAAACCGCGAAGACGCTAAGGGCATAGAGGAAGAAGAGAGGAAAGATGATTATTGAAAATAGTGAGGTGATCCTATCAGTTCGGGATCTCACGGCAAATGTTGATGAAACTCCGATTCTTAAGGGTTTGAATCT
>NZ_JACJOQ010000426.1:0-13632 GCF_014695635.1 Coleofasciculus sp. FACHB-712
TTTGAAACACATGAGGTTTATTGTGGATAGCGCCGTAGCTCAACATCGTAAACACCTCGGTCTTCGAGCAACAACCCTTCACTTCTAAACTACTCTATTTCCGATTAAGTCTATTAAATCTTGCGGCTGTTATCCAGATCCTATAGCAGCAATTTTCAGATGCATAAATGAGACGCTTTGGCACACACTATTGCTGTGTTCCGGATAAGCTTTATATTGCACCATCAGCTAGCTGCATTAATTCAGATGAATTAATAAAGTAGCTTTGCTTGATGGAACAGTTGAGTTTGCGTACCCAAGACTTCGTAGAGGTCAACTGCTTGCTGCTTACCGCGAGGGATCACCCGGTCAATCAACCGACACTTGAATAACTCCGGTTGTCTCATCTGGGCAATAACGGCATCACTGGCAAGGATGTGACAGCCGTAAAGCTTTGTCAATTCTTCTAGACGGGCGGCAGTATTCACGACATCGCCGATTACAGTAGAGTCCATGCGCCGGTCTGAACCCACTGTCCCAATCATGGCAACGCCTGTATGAATGCCGATACCAATGTTCACCGGCTGCTCCAGGTTGTATTGTTGGCGATCGCGATTAAACCGATTTAAGCTGTCTACCATCGCCACCGCCGCACTTAAGGCATCCTGTCCGTGGTTTCCCGTGCGGTCAAACACCGCCATCAGCGCATCTCCCAGGAATTTATCAATAAATCCATAATTGATGGCGATCTCTTGATTCATCTGGGTAAAGAAAGCGTTCAGCCACTCAAAGGTGTCGCTGGCTGTTTGAGTTTCAGCGATCGCGGTAAATTCCCGAATATCGCAAAACAAAATCGTCAATTCTTCTTCCCTGGCATTCCCCAGTTGAATTGACTCTACTCCTTGGGGTGCAATTCGCCTCAAGAATTGATCCGGCACAAATAGCCGAAACTTCTCTGAGAGATATTCATTGATTTGCCATGCCGCTGATAGTTGACGCTTCGTTTTTTCTTTAATTTTTGCCTGCATTTGTTGACCGGAATGCTGCGATCGCATCTCGATCAAACGCAGAGTATTTGCAATCTTTTTCAAAAGGAGAGTAGTTTTAATCGGCTTGGTGAAGTAGTCATCACCTAATATTTCCAACCCCCGAAGCTTGGATTCTTCATCATCCAAAGCCGTCAAAAAAATCACCGGCACCGTTTGTAGCTTTGCATCCTCCCGCAACCGGCGACAAACTTCAAAGCCTCCCAGATCCGGCATCATCACATCCAGTAAAATCAAATCTGGCTGAAAATCTTTGACAACTTCCAGTGCTTGAACGCCTGATGAAGCTATTAGAGTTTCATATCCTTGTGAATACAACAACTCTTCTAGCAGCAATAAATTATTGGGTTCATCATCAACTAACAGAATGCGCGGCAAGGGCTTTGTCATGGAACTGACAATATAAGTGCAAGTGGCGCTGTTATGGAAAACTACTTCTGTTAGCCACCATTACACTCGCGCCTATGATTTTCCTTCAGTGTAACTACTTAAAACAGTTGTTCGCTGAACCAGTAATTCTAACTAGATGCCCCTGACGATTCCTAACCTTGACAAGTTTTCTTTCAGTACAGGTAGGTAGATAGATGGAAATCTAACTCCTCCGAGGTCGCCGGTAACTGAGAGAACTTTAACATTATTGAAACACAGGACTTCGGTAAAGACAATTAACCATCTGGTAGATCGAAAAACAAACCGATCAAGAGATGATCTTTCTCCCAAAGATAGATAGCCCTTTGGTGGTAACAATTCTCGATTGGATGCAGTAAGGGTGAATCCCACCCCGTAAACCTAGAGGGTTGCCACACCTCTCAATTTGCAGATTCAAATAAGGTATAGGGTATAGGGACAGGATATCCTTGCCCCTCATGGATTCTTTGGGGTTCTAATCCTGCATAAAAGAGCGGACGGTAGTCGTGAGGAGATCGATATCTATTGGCTTACTGATGTAACCATTTGCCCCAGCAGCCAAACAGCGATCGCGATCGCCCGCCATTGCCATTGCCGTTACTGCAATTACTGGCACCGACTTCCACAAGCGATTGGCTTTGAGCTGACGGATAATTTCAAACCCATCCACCCCCGGTAGTTGGATATCCATGACAATCAAGTGCGGCAGCGATTTAGGCGTCACAAAGGGAGATTGCAACGCTTCCATCATCGTGCGACCGTTATAAATTAACTCAACTGCATACCCTTCTAACTCAAGTACATCAGAAATCAATGCCTGATTGAAAGCTTGATCTTCCACCACCAAAACTCGCTTGGCATTCCCAGAAGATACACCACCTTTGAGCAATGATGACTGCTGTTGGCTTGGCACTGGGTTCGCTGCCTCTGTCAAGGTCTGACTCATTTCCGTTACCGGCAACCAGACGCGAAACGTACTCCCCTGATTTTCCACCGATTCCAGAGAGACGGTGCCGCCGTGGAGTTCCGCCAGTCGCTTCGTCAGCGCCAAACCTAACCCAGTTCCTTCATGTTGCCGCGTTAAGGAAGCATCCACCTGCTGGAAAGGGCGAAACAGCAAATGCCACTTATCTCTAGAAATCCCGATACCTGAGTCTTTGACTTCAAGACACAAGAAAGGCGTGCTAGGATTCACCGGGCTGCGATCCGGTCGAAATTCCCCGATCAACTGGGTGCCATAAGCTAGTCGTCCACTCAATTTAATTTGCCCGCGATCTGGGGTAAACTTGACAGCGTTGGAGAGCAAATTAATTAATATCTGGCGGACACGGCGTTCATCTAAAGATGCCTGCCCCAGCCGATAGTCTATTTCTAGGGTTAAGGCAAGTCGCTTTTTATCCGCACGGGGTTGAATCATTTGCAAACACTGCCTGCAAAGATCCAGGATGGAAACTGGCTGGAGTTCGAGTTCTGCCTTTCCGGCTTCTATTTTGGAGAGATCCAGAATGTCATTAATCAACTGCAACAGGTGTTGACCGCTTTCTTCCATCACCCGCACGTATTTAATCTGGCGTTCGTTCAAGGAACCGGCAATTTGCCGCAGCAACAAGTCCGAAAACCCTAAAATGCTGTTGAGGGGTGTCCGCAGTTCGTGGGACATGGCAGCCAGAAACTCAGACTTCATTTGGGAAGCCCGTTCTAAATTCTGATTAATTTCGCGCAGGTGTTCTTGCGCCTGGGCCCTTTCAATGGCAACGCCCAGCGTGCGACAAGCGACCAGGAGTATATCCTGTTGGGGAGCGTCCTGAAGTCTCTGATGAGTGCGAGATTCCAGCGTCAAGACGCCAATAATCTTGCCATTGGCGGCGGGAATGGGAAAAATGCCCAGTTGACCAATTGCCGGATGGCGAAATGCCGACACTGCCTGGGAATGTTTAGAATAATCGTCAACAAATACTGGCTTGCCAGTTTCTACGACTTGCCACAATAACCCTTGACCATAGGGAATCCCTCGATCGAGAAAGGCTTGCATCTCGGCAACGGCAGCTTCGCCGTGAGTCGCGATGAATCGACCAGAAATTTGATTGGTGAGAATATCGGCATAGGCATCAATGCCTTGACCCGTAATTACCTTGACATCGCCGAACGCTGCACCCATTGTCTCCACCAGATAGGAAAGTGCAAATTTTCCGATTGTCTGCAAGTCGCTGGCAGGCTGCAACCGTTCCATCAAACCTACTAAAAAGGTCAGCCGCCTCACCTCAGCGTTTAAAGTTACCTGGTAGTCTTGATACCTAGTGACATCGCGGAAGGTAAACAGGCGTCCCCCATCACTCGTCAGTGTGGTATCTATCTCTAGGCAGATACCGTTAGATTGCTGTATGGGAAAGGAAATGTATTCTGTTTCGGTTTCGCTAAGGGCTGAAGCGATTTGTTCGCTCTGCTGCTGCGACCAATAGCCCTGCGCCACCACTTCAGCCAAGACTTCGCTACAATGCGGCTGTAGACCCAGCCATTCGGGGGGAAGTCCCCAAAGAAGACTGAATTTTCGATTAAACAAGACTAAGTGATGGGAGCGGTTAAACAAAGCGATCGCATGGTCTACTGGATTCAAAATGAGTTCTTGTTCCTCCTTTGACTGTTGCCCAGCAGCGATTGTCTGCTCTGGTTGCATAGTTTTTTGAGAAGTTGAGGGTGAAGAAGTCGGGAATCAGTCTAGCACCGTCTGAATCTTGTTAATGTGGCTTTCATCGTCAAAAGTAAACCTTTCTTAATCATTCTTTACTTAACAAAATCTAACATTATCGCTCATGAGTTGACCAACTAAATGTTGTGATTCAACGCACAAGGCAATAAGATCAAAATCTCACTCCATAGATGTTAGGAGTCAAACTATCCAGGGTGGTGCGATCACTTCTATCTCAAGGTAGACATGATGAAATAGAGGTCAGTTGCTCCTTAAATGGGTGAGGTGAGAGATGAGGTTTGTAGAGCAAACTTTAAATCAGGAAAATGAGTTTGAAGTCAGTCTTCCTCTGTCTGAATTTCCGGCTTCAAAACTGAAAACTCAAACAATGCTAAATACTCAAAACTCCATGTCACTGGCCCAAGAACTGGCACAGAATTGGCGAGAGCAGATTGTAACCGACTATCCCGACTCTAGCGCAGCAATGCAAGAAAGTATTACGCGCTGGCTGATCGGAGAAGATTTAGAACGATTTGAAGCCCTGAACCCAAGCCAGATGACAATTGCTCGGCAAGCAATGGAATATCGTTACCGAATTTTACGGCAGCGCTATTTAGGCGTGGGGCCAGAGCGTGCCTATCGGAATCTTACGACTCGCTTGGGCAGCTTAGTGCTGCTTCGCAATAAAATCCGTACTTGGGTGGCGCTTTCGCGCGATCGCCAGCGGGCAGTGGTCGATGTATTGCAAGAAGTAATTCAGGAACTATTACACAGCGATCGCTACATTCAACAGCAAATTGCTTGGATTGCCCAATGTACTCCTAGTGATACTCGCCTCCGCAATTCCCTACTGATGACCAGTATCGAAGAGTATTGCCTCAGACCGATTCGCAACCAACCGCTGTTAGTGTATCGGTTTGTGAATTATCTGCGGCGTTCCCAGAGAGGCGGCATGACTCACGTACCCGATGGCGAACTGGTACGGCTGGTTTCCGAAGAAGTGACGCCCGATGAAACAGACAGCCCGGTGAGTTTGCTAGACGCTCAAGCAGTCACTCAGTACCAAGAAAATCAAGTTTGGGAAGAACAACAAGCGTTACGTACCACTGTCAAGCAGGAATTTAAAGACTATCTAGCCGAAAATGTGAGTCAATCTGCTGCTGATTGGCTGACACTGTATCTGCAAGGCAAGTCCCAAGAAGCGATTGCTAGCGCCTTAAACCTACAGATCAAAGAAGTCTATCGACTGCGCGAAAAAGTCAGCTACCATGCCATTCGCGTCTTTGCCGTTAAAAGCCAGCCAGAATTAGTTGCCAGTTGGCTAGAAGCGTCATTGCAAGAACACAACCTGGGGTTGACCCTAATCGAGTGGGAGCAATTCTACGCCACTCTCCCCTCCGTGCAGCGGCAGTTGATTGACGGTTTGAAAGCAGGCAAAACCCTAGACGCGATCGCTGCTGAGTTGAACCTGAAAAATCACCAGGTCATGGGCGAATGGAGCAAACTTTATCTAGCCGCTCAAGCCTTGCGGAGCGATTCTTAACCTAGTTTTCAACAACTAGCAATATTTTCTTCCCTGAGGGGTACCATAACTATAACTATATGGATAAAACTGATTTATTCAGAACAATCTGCTAGATAATAGCCGAAACTCGATCTCAGGGGCATCTAGGATATTCACAACTCAAGTTCTGTAACTCGCCATGACCGCACTCGGAGTCACCAAGCTGCGGCTGGTAATTACTACTGGTGCTGATACCCTCTCCACTCTTTTCCTGGGTGGCTCTGATAGATGCAAATCAAATGTTTAGATTGATTGACAAGCTCCTGCCCTTTGAAGCCTGTCTGTACTATCAAATTTTGCCCATCACCTTAGAAGGCACCTGCCTGAAACTGGGCATGGTAAATCCAACAGACACAGTCTCGTTGGATTATGTCCGTCGTATCCTAACTTATCAAAACTACTCGTTAGAAACCCAGCCGATAGCCGCTGACGCTCTCCAGGCAATCCTCAGCGCGTACTTGAAACACAATACGGGCATCGGGAAACAACAAGCCCATACCGAACCGCCCACGCCGGCAACTGGACACTTAGACACGCAGCCAGATCGAGAAAGCCCAAGCAAAAATTCCGATCCGATAGAACGGCAAACCCTCCCAACTCTGATTGTCGATAGTCCGGAAGAACTGGTTGAAGTGGAGGCAGATCGCCCCAACACTCAAGTGCCGCAACCATCTCCAGAAACACCTTTGAGAAAATCGCAGCAGGTGAAGCGCAACGCCACAGTTTCACCGGCTGGCAATCCCTCCCTCCAATGGCAAGAGCGATCGCAGCATCACTTATCTGGTTTCACTGCTAATCTGGCAGCCCTACCGCCCCAGCAGATGTTAAAAGAATTGTTAAAGCGGGTGCTGAATGGAACCATCGATCGGCTGGATTGCGAACGACAGCTTTATGAAGGAAACATTCTCTGTAGTCGAAACAATGTCTTGCAGTTTGCGATCCCAGGATTGGCGCTACCCATACTTCAAGGAGTCATCGACGAGCTAAAGCGAATCGGAAATCTGCAATTAATGCCAGTCGAACAAACCAAAATGGTGGAGATTGAGCGATGCTATCAGCACAATCATCTGTTACTGCGCTTGCAAATCATCCCTGGTGAGTACGGAGATGAGGCAGTTATGCAAGTGTTTCGCGGAGAAGCTTTGAGAGCTTATCAGCAGCAGCAACTAGAAAATCTCTGGGGGGAAGCTTTAAATCTTGCCCAGAAGCTCCAGCGCAAGATGAATCAGATATGTCATGCCAGCGCCTCAGACTCAGTTCTCCGTACTTCATCCCATCCCGCCTCAAACCCAGCTCAGATAGAAGCCCTGCCAGCCGTGCATCACTTGCTTACGAGCATCGAGCAACAACTGGAAGGACTCAAACGAATGCCCAGCGATCGCGCGAACCTTGATCCCAAGTCAAAGGACAATATGGCTCATCTGTGATGTAATGAAGAGCGTAGGAGTAACCAGCTTCTTGCCTGAAAGCTGAAGAAAAAAGCATGAATGCTCCAAGCAAGAGGCAGATCGCGATCGCTGAAGTGATAGATGAATTCAAGGCTGTAAGGTGCTACCGATTGCCTTAGCCTGCACGAACGAATTCGCACCCGTTGCAGTAGGGTAGGATAAATCATAAAGGATGAATCGACGAATATCCCAACTTAGATAATCCTATTTTCCAAGCTTGCTCGTTCAAACTTTAAACTTGATAATTCATACTTTATAGTTCACACTTCCTTTCATGCAGACCAAAGCTTTTTCTGAGCTGTTTCCCCTCTTTAACACTGCCGCTCCAGAGACATTAGAATGGCTTTTGTCTGTTGCAGTCGAACACGAGTACCCATCAGACAGAGCGGTTTTGATGGAAGACGCTTGGGGCAACGCAGTTTATTTTGTCGTGTCGGGTTGGGTGAAAGTCCGACGGCTCTCTGGGGAGAATGTCGTTACCCTAGCAATCTTGGGCAAAGGTGATTTTTTTGGGGAAATGGCAATTCTTGATGAATCTCCCCGCTCAACCGATGTGATTGCCCTCTCGCCCGTAGAATTGCTCAGCGTCTCTGCCCAACGCTTCATTCAAACCCTCTTCAAAGATCCGCAGTTGCACCACCGGATGTTGCAACTGATGGTGAAGCGTCTGCGCCAAACGAACCTCCGCTTTCAAATGCGTCATCAACCTCCAGCCGTAAAATTAGCGAACACGCTGATTGCTTTGGGAGAAAACTATGGTGAAGCCACTGAAAAAGGAATGGAAATCTATAATATTCCCTCTAAAGATTTGGCTAACGTTACAGATATTGGTGTTGAAGACACTAGCAAAATTATCGAGAAACTGGAAAGTAAAGGTTGGATTAAAATCGATCCGGCGCAGGAGACGCTCCATCTTCTCAACATCAAGCAGCTAACACATCTAGCCGGACGAGTTTAGTTGTGAGATTCCAGATGTTCAGATCCCTGGCTTCTCTCGCGAAGTTGAGGATCTCCCCTGCGCGAATCATTTAGGACTTATGTCGTTAATCCTTGTCTCTACTAATTGAAAACCGAATTTCTGACTACCGGCTAACCACTGACCAAAAATTGCTAGTTAAATTAGTGGATATCTACGATTGATAAAAGCTAAAAATGACAGAAGCAACAGTTGTTCGCCGCGATCGCTTATCCAATACCGCACCAAAAATTCATTACCAGGTGGCGATACGGGAGCCGGAATCGCATCTTTTTGACGTAACTTTTACCGTACAAAACTGGCAGGCACCGATTCTCGATTTAAAATTGCCCGTTTGGACTCCT
This sequence comes from Coleofasciculus sp. FACHB-712, assembly GCF_014695635.1. Classification (NCBI taxonomy): domain Bacteria; kingdom Bacillati; phylum Cyanobacteriota; class Cyanophyceae; order Coleofasciculales; family Coleofasciculaceae; genus Coleofasciculus; species Coleofasciculus sp. FACHB-712. Next base: position 8,452 of record NZ_JACJOQ010000426.1, read on the forward strand.
GGTTCCTACTTGGTGCGCGAGTATTCTAAACATTTGCAAGACTTTTCGGCTGATTCCAGCGAACAACCTTTAGCGTGGCGCAAGCTTAGCAAAAATCACTGGCAAATAGAGACAAACGGTGTGTCGGAAGTAACGGTGCGTTACCGAATGTTTGCCAATGAACTAACGGTGCGAACCAATCATTTGGACGCGACTCACGGTTATTTTAACAGCGCTGCTCTGTTATTTTATATACCCGAATTTGAAAAACAACCCATTCTAGTGACGATTGTGCCGCCCAAACCCGAATGGCGCGTTACGACTCCATTACCCGCGGCGGAGGGGCAAGCGAACACCTTCCAAGCGCCCGATTTTGACACGCTGGTGGATAGTCCTTTTGAGATTGGTTGCCACCAGTTGTATCATTTTGAAGTTTTGGGAAAAGCTCATGAGTTAGCCATCTGGGGACAGGGGAACGCCGAACCAGAGCGGATTATTGAGGACACGCAGAAAATTATTGGGGTGGAATCCCAGATATTTGGAGGTTTACCTTATGACCGATATGTGTTTCTGTTGCATTTAGCTTCCACGGGTGCTGGAGGTTTGGAACACAAGAATGCTTGCACGTTGAATTACAATCGCTTTGGTTTCCGCGATCGCGAGAAGTACAATCGCTTTATGCAGCTGGTCGCCCACGAGTTCTTTCACCTGTGGAATGTGAAGCGCATCCGTCCTAAAGGATTGGAAGTGTTTGATTATACTGGGGAAAACTATACGCCTTCTCTGTGGTTTAGTGAGGGGACGACCAGTTATTACGACTTAGCGATTCCGTTCCGAGCGGGAATCTATGATGGAAAGTCTTTCTTGAAGGAGTTAGGCAAGGAAATTTCGCGGTTACAAACGACACCAGGGCGGCTGGTACAACCTGCGAGTGAATCGAGTTTTGATGCCTGGATTAAGCTGTATCGACCAGATGCCAATAGTGGAAATTCTCAGATTTCCTACTATCTAAAAGGGGCAATGGTATCATTTTTGCTGGATTTATTGATTCGAGGGCGTCATGGTAATCAGCGATCGCTCGATGATGTGATGCGGCAAATGTGGCAGCAGTTTGGACAGCCGGAAACGGGCTTTACTCCAGAACAATTGCAGCAAGTCATAGAATCGGTGGCTGAAACGGATTTGAGCGACTTCTTTAAGCGCTACGTTGATGGAACCGAGGAGTTGCCCTTTGACGAGTACCTGAAACCCTTTGGCTTGCGGTTGGTGGTTGAGGAAGAGGAACCTGTTCCTTTTCTGGGTGTGACGGCGAAGACAGAGAATGGGCGCGAGGCGATCAAATTTGTCCAAGTGGGTTCTCCAGCTCAGTTAGCAGGGATTGATGCGGGAGATGAATTGCTAGCAATTGACGGCTTCCGAGTGACGGCACTTTCTTTGAGCGATCGCTTGAAAGACTACCAACCGGGGAATACGATTCAGGTGACGGTTTTCCATCAAGATGAACTCCGGATGCCACTCGTGACTTTAGCAGATCCACGCCCAAGTGCTTACAAAATTGTGCCAGTGGAGTCTCCTGACGACGCCCAAAAACACAATTTTGCCAAGTGGTTGGGATCGGGATTCTAATGGGCGAACCGACAAAGTCGGCGCTTCGCGATCGCATTTTCACATTCAGTTATCGTGAGAATGCGATCGCTTTTTCTTCTCCTAGAGGGCGATTTTTTCAGTCGGATTTGACGGGTTAGAAGATGATTTCTCGATTCGCACATCCAGAGTTTTTCCACCATTCACATGGTTGTTCCAATCTCAATTTGATGTTTGCGATCGATCGCACGTCTCAACCCAAGTAGCTGAAAACATTACGCAAATTTATGAAAGCATACCTACGCGCCAAAGTGAGTAAGGGCTGCGCGGAACGCGATGAACCAAACCGCGAGGGTGGCGAACAGGTAGAGGTAGAATCGAAGCATAACGAGATTGAATGTACAGGGGACGGCGCTATGCAATGCGCGAAACCCAACGAAGATCCACGCAGCGGTTACGTACACTATATCGACTTGTTTTGTGACGAAAAGGTAGAGTACGAGCGCATAGAAAAGTACCGGAATCTCAAACAGATTTTTTAGGTTATCTGATGGATTGGATACGTTTCGCGGCCAGATTTGCACGGGTGCGCTAGATGCAACAAGGTCTTGCGGACGGATCTTCTGGCTTTTGATAAAACCGATCCGACGAATGTAAATATACACCCAGACTAGGAGTGTCAGAAACAGTGTTGCAAAAAAGGGACTAAAGATTGCCTCTTGTGTCATCTCTACCTCTTAAACTTGTTCATTATGCCGATGATTGAGCGATAGGCTGCGCCATACACGATGGACAAGGCTTGAAGAAACGTAGAGTAACGAAAATCCTATCAAAGGGTGTAGTATCTCTAGGTGCAAAGAACTTTTGAGATGAATGGTGAGAAACTGTAGTCCCAGCAGCACGGGTAGACTCGCAGTGAGGCGTTGTATTTGAGGTGGAAATGGGGTGAAGAATGACCATCCTAGTAATAGTAACGACAGTCCACCATACCCTCGGACTAACCAAACGTGAATATTCCACCATGCAGGACTAATAAAGTAGGCGATTCCGACTGTTAATAATTGAGTAATCAAGCATAGGTTAAAGACGACTGAAGTTGCATAAAAGCCGACCTGCATCGCTCTTCTATCCGCGCGATCAATTTCTGGATTGATAGTCATATCAGGGGATTATTGAGATTAAAGCTAATATAGGCTGAGCGCCTTAATGCTTCTAGACCTCGATCGGGTACACTTTAGACCCCTTCACGTATGACAAGTTCCTTAGAGTCTCTGTTGTCAGCGATTCGCCAAACCCATAGCAAATCCGACCTGCGATCGCAAATTGCGCCAAAAATTGGTGAATATTTTGCAGCGAAACGATGGGCAATTTTTTTCTTTGACCAACTGCCCTTAAGCGATCGCAATTTTCAGAAAATCCTGAAAATTGCACTCTCAATCGAGCATAATCCTGTGGCGCGTTATTTAGCGGAGCGCTATGCTCCGGTTCACGAAGCATTAGTGACAACCCCCAAGACTTGGAAATTAATCTGTCCTCGTCCAGATCACTGGCATGTGATGGCGGGACCTATCATCAATCAGGGTCAAATCGTGGGCGTAGTCGGCTGCACGCGTGAAAAGATAATGCCTGCCTTTGATAGCGAAAATCTAGTCGATTTAGGTGCTATCTGCCTGCACTTATCGAGTTGGGTTGCAACAGTGGATTCACAAAGCCTTTTTGCAGGAAAGTCACAGCACCAACCGTTTAATAGCGGTTTCCTTCAGAACGGTAAAGCCGAACGTTTAACACCTCGTGAGTTACAAATTGCAGAATTGGTGGCGTTGGGGCAAACCAACGCAGAAATTGGCAATCAACTTTGGATTACTGAAAATTCCGTGAAGCAAGCTTTAAAGCGAATGTTCCGTAAGCTTGAGGTTTCATCCCGTGCAGAGATGGTTGCACAGCTTTCAAATACAAGGCTTCATTCATCCAGGGCAAACTCAGATTTATTTAACTCGGTGCTGAATTCCCACTCATCACCTTTCGGTTGTGTTTTCACTAAAGATTAAGTGGTTCGACAGTTTCGATCAGCGGCTGCTAAAGGCTGTGTGACTTAACAAACAGCTGTTATAGCAAGCGAAGCAAGGGTTAGGAAATAATAGAAAGGAGTGAACAGGAGAAAAAAATGCCCGCTCCCTACAGTTACGACGTGAGAATAAAAGTAATAGGGGCAATAGATGGAGGGATGGGAAAAACCCAAGCTAGTAAAATCTTCAACATTAGTCGAAATACAATAAACTTATGGCTTAACAAAAGAGAAGAAACGGGAGATTATAGAGCCAAGAAGGGATATCAACAAGGGTATGGGGCGAAAATCACTGATTTAGTGAAGTTTAGAGAGTTTGTCCAAAAACATGGTAGTCAAACTCAACAAGAGATGGCCCAAGCCTGGACGGAAGAAATCAGCGAGCGAACAATTAGAAAAGGCTTGAAAAAGATTGGTTTTACCCGAAAAAAACTTACGGATATCGAGAAAGAGATGAAGAGAAAAGAACAGAATTTATCTTAAAAATCGACCAAAAAAAATTAAAAGAGCGAGTTTATGTAGATGAATCAGGCATAGATAATAGAGAAGATTATGGTTATGGCTGGAATGAAAAAGGACAAAGGTTCCACGACTTAAAATCTGGGAAAAGAAGCCTAAGAGTGAGTATGAAAAGTGGCTTATGCCAAGGGAAACTGATAGCGCCCCTAACCTGGGAAGGCTCTTGTAACCGTGCCGTGTTTGAGCAATGGTTATCTGACAAACTCGTACCTGAGTTAAAAGCAGGGCAAATGGTGATTTTAGATAATGCCAGCTTTCATAAATCCGAAAAAATTAGAAAAATCATCGAATCGGTTGGCTGTGAACTCGAATATTTACCCCCTTACTCTCCCGACTTAAATGATATTGAGCATTACTGGTTTCCGATTAAAAATCGAGTCAGAAAATCGCTTGGGACTATCGAAGATTTTCGCGAACGAGTAGATACAGCCGTTCGCCTAAGGTCCTAATCTATGCTTCGACTGCTATAACACTGAGTTTGAGGTACGCAGTGTCAACTCCCAAGAATTGTCTCATAAACGGTTGGATACTGTTGGCGAACCCTGTAGCGGAGTCATAAATCGCTATGCTGAAACCAGCATCTTAAGGTGATCAGGAGCAATCTGCTATGTCTCTCAAACCACAGCCGATTCAACCCATCCCAAAAGAAACCGTTCGCATCGCTTTAGCAGCTTTTCCAAAAGGCAACCCATATCTGATGTTGCGTGATGAACTGGGTACAGTGTTTGGTGATGACGATTTTGCTGGTCTGTTTCCCGATGAGGGTCAACCCGCACTGCCGCCGTGGCGGCTTGCTCTGGTTACACTGATGCAGTTTCGGGAAAATCTTTCAGATCGCCAAGCCGCAGAAGCGGTGCGCTCACGTATTGATTGGAAATATTTGTTGGGGCTGGAGCTGAGCGATCCAGGTTTTGACTTCAGTAAACTTAATCGGAAATAAGAGGTTGTAGAGAAAAGTGGGATGTTTCTATTCCTTTCACCCTAAGTGTCACCAGCTAGCGATAGCTGAGACGGAAGTTGTGCAATCCACAAGC
>NZ_JACJOQ010000427.1:0-1735 GCF_014695635.1 Coleofasciculus sp. FACHB-712
CAAGACAGAAGCTGATGGAGGCGTTGGCTAAAAAGATGGATGTAGCAACAAACGATTTAGTATCAAGCCTAAACCAAACCCGCTCCAAGATACGGCAACGAGAATCCAAAAAGCTTGCAGTGCATTGAATTTAGCAGTTTGAAGGTCTAGTCTAGCTAGGGCACCTGCTGAGAGTAGAACAAAAATATTGGCAAAAATATTAATCCAGGTGAGGATGAAGACCCCAGCCAAAGCTCCGGTTATGACTGAAAGGAAGGCTCTAGTATCGGAATTCATCCAACGGGCAAAAAAGATTCTTAAGAGCCTGATAGGAGCCGTTAAAACCAAAGCTATCAACAAGGCTACTCCTATCTCTAACAGCAAAATCTCCCAGGTATATGTAAAGGAAAACAACCAGCCGTATACGCAATAAGTACCCAGAAGCAACGCCAGGGTTGCCCTAGGCAATCTTTTCAGGAAAGACATTCCATTTGTTGCGCTCCCTTTGGCGTATCAATCTTGTACCAAGAGTCTACACTGAGCTAGCAAACTATGGTCTCCTTTTTAGGCTTTTTTTAGGCTGGGGAGATTTTTGTCTTTTGGGCGATCGCGCAAGATACTACTGCGCCTGCAACTTTGTCCTACGCATTCGTAAGCGATCTTCTTGTGCGATCGCAATCACAGAAGAAGATGATTGATATCGCTCTCCCTGTATGGCTGAGTGGTCATACTAAGAGACGACTGAACTCTAGCCGAGTCATCAATAGGGAACACACGACCAGCCGACAGATTCTGTAGAGAGACTGTCGGTTTTTTGTCGTTACAAGCATGTCGCTACAAGCATAAAGACAAGAAGTGAAGAAGAAAGATTCTTCTTCACCCGCGCTCGCATGTTCTGTTTGATAGCGATAGAATCAGGACATGGCTTGAATAATGTAGTCGAAATAAGGAGCCGCGGCTATTGCATCGTCCTCGCTAAGTAAGTCGAGGGAGGCTTTTTTCAAGCAACGGATAGATTCAGCCATGCCTGGGACAGGAACGCCGAGGGAATTGTACATTTCCCGCACGCCAATCAAACCAATTTTTTCAATCGGTTCCTTGTCACCGGACAGAACTCCGTAGGTAATTAGACGCAAGTACCAGCCGTAATCCCGCAGGCACAGCGCCCGTTGCCGCTCCCCGTAGGCATTTCCCCCTGGCGCAATGAAGTCGGGGCGTTTTTGCCAGAGCTGCTTACTGGCTTCTTGAACAATTTTTTTCTCATTTTCAGCCAGCGTGTTGGCGATACGCACCCGCTGTGCGCCAGTTTGCAAAAAGTCTTTGATGCTGTTGAGTTCGCCACTACTGGGGTAACGAAGTTCGTCGTCTGCTTTGAGAATAACTTGGCTAACTACACTCATGATTATCGGGATGATTCAGAATATCATTCGTAGTTTAACGAGTCCGTGGGACACAAATAAAGAGACAGAGATAATATGTCACTAACAAAATCACTAAATACAGGTTCTAGCGAGGCGGGTGAAGACCTTTGGCAACAAGGTCAACTGGTGGAAATAATCATCAGCGATCTTAGTGACAGCGGTGACGGGGTGGGTCGTTTGGGAGGTCGGGTGGTTTTTGTCCCGGATACGGTTCCGGGCGATCGCGTTCGCGTGCGCTTAGTGCGAGTCAAACCTCAATATGCCCACGGCAAATTGGACGAGATTTTGGAAGCATCTAGCGATCGCATCCGTCCATCCTGCATTGTGGCAGATAA
>NZ_JACJOQ010000428.1:0-1895 GCF_014695635.1 Coleofasciculus sp. FACHB-712
CATATGATGCCATTGTAATAATTGATGAATGACAATCCCATCAAAAAATCCAGCCTGACTCATTCCTAACACAATACCAGCCACAATCAGAGGGCGGCGATCGCGCTGATGGACGGAAGAATTTCCTTGGCTACTCGCCTGGGATGTAGTTTGGTTTGAAGTCATGGCAATACCTCTGTAACAACCTCAGCGCGTACACCACTCGCAACGAAAACGAATTCTTGAGTGCGGTTCGTTATTGACGATGGGGAGAAGAATTTGACTCCCAGAAAATAAACGGAAGCGGAAACAGACCTATCTTCGGGATTAGGCTGCTTCAATTGTTTCGCTTCCTCTCAGAAATTACATCTAACTCCTAGAGGATTGACGATTGTTTTTTGGTATACAAGCTGGGCTAATTCTCTGGCGTTGAGCAGCGATCGCATTTTAGGCTATTGGCAAAATCCACACTAGAAAGTATTCGGTTGCGTCCTCCGCTGCTGAAGTCAGCTTGTTAGCCTAGAGAAGCGACAAATCGCCAACATCTTTACTGAAAATTAGAACCACCAATAATTGTTGAAGTTGGTTTTAATCAGGTAAAAATAGCACTCTTCGGATCTTTCAAGAAAGAACCAAGAAAGAACAGAATTTTATCAGCAGGACTTGAGACCTGATTTTTGTCATGGCTGTACTCACAACATCTATTCAGAACACTCATCCGATTACAGAACTCTATGTGTTTGGTGACAGTCTCTCGGATGCGGGGACGGTGTTCCGAGCGACAGGAGGAATGTATCCACCCAACCCACCTTACTTTCAGGGGCGTTACTCAAATGGTCGGGTTTGGGTTGAGTATCTGGCTCTGCGCCTGGATCTCGCCTCTAATCAAACCAAAAATTTTGCTTACGGAGGAGCAACTTCTGGAAACGATCGCAACAGTTTTGTCCCTGGTTTGCTAGCCCAAGTGCAATCGTTTATCCAAACACATCAACCGCTGAATTCAGAGGCACTGTATGTGCTATGGGCGGGGGGAAATGATTATTTACAGGGAGTCGAGCTAGCCACAATTCCTGTTGAAAATATCACTAAAGCGATCGCTTCTCTGGCTGATAAGGGTGCTAAAAAGCTCCTGGTGGTAAACTTACCCGATTTGGGACAGTTGCCGACTACCCGAACCAGTGCAAATGCTGCCAGACTCAGTGCATTAACCCAAGCCCATAATCAAGGTTTGAGGCGATCGCTTAAGGTAGCTCAGCAGCATTCTGACCTTCAGATTGCGACTCTAGATGCCAATCGGCTGTATCGAGAAGCGATCGCGAATCCGGCAGCGTTTGGCTTTACTAATGTCCTCAATGCCTGTTTGGCTGGCGCTGGGACTTCTGGCAGTCCAGACCAGTTTTTGTTCTGGGATGGCATTCATCCAACAACAGCGACTCATCGCATTTTAGGGGAAACTGCCTTTGCCGCGATTCAAGAAGCAGGGATGCTCAATTCTCCTTCGGTGCTGTTTGGGTAAACCACTCCATTGAAGCTTGAGCGATCGCACTCGGAACCGTGTGGGGTCCGTTGAACTCGTGATACTGCACGTCATAGCTTGCCCGTTGTAACTGCGGCACAATCCGGCGGCTGCATCGCTCAATCGGCAACACCGTGTCCCCCTTCCCGTGAGAAATGAATACCTGCGGCTTCCCTTCCTGTGCCGCAGGAGCCATGAATCCCGGTGAGAAGGCAATGATGTGGCTAAACAAGTCGCCATTGGTAATGCCCACTGAGAGGGCGTAGGAAGCCCCATCCGAGAAACCCGCGATCGCTACCTGATTTGGCGCGATCGCGTAACGGCTGAAGGTTTGTGCCAGCGCCCGGTCAATAAAAGTAATATCGGCACCGTACCCACTCCGAATCACGTCCCAAGTTTG
>NZ_JACJOQ010000429.1:0-21342 GCF_014695635.1 Coleofasciculus sp. FACHB-712
AGATATACGCTGGGGATGATTCCCTGACGCTGCCTTTATTAGCCATTGGGGCTGCTGGAGTTATTAGCGTTGCCAGCCATCTGGTAGGGACTCAGCTCCAACAGATGATCCAATCCTTTGAAAACGGTCAACCTCAGGTAGCAACCGAGATTCACCTGAAACTTTTTCCCTTATTTAAAGTTTTGTTTTGTTCAACCAATCCTATTCCCGTCAAAGCGGCTCTACAACTGCAAGGTTGGGATGTAGGTGCCACTCGTCCACCACTGTGCCATCTCTCAGAGTCAGATAGGCAAATGGTAGAGGCTGTAATGACTCAGATGGCTTTGATGTAAGGCGACGGTTTTTTGGAAAACTGAATACGTCCACAAAGGCAAGAGTAAAAAGGCAAACGGCAAAAAAAGACAAAGTAAAAAGACCAAAGACACAACCTTCTCTTTTTACTTGAGGCTTTTTACGTGCCAAAGCTGCCCTATCTTATGCAAATTTTCAACAATTTTGTATTGATTGACATTGATTGACTTAATAGAAGGAAACAAATGACTAAGAACGAAGTATCTGCACCCATCCTGAATAAGAACGAATCATCCGCACCCATCCTAAATAAGAACGAATCATCCGCACCCGCCCTGAAAGTGATTCCTCTGGGCGGACTGCATGAAATTGGCAAGAATACTTGTGTTTTTGAATACAACGACGAAATTGTTCTACTAGATGCTGGATTGGCTTTCCCTAGCGATTCAATGCATGGTGTCAATATCGTCCTGCCCGATATGACTTATCTGCGAGAAAATCGCCACAAGATTAAGGGCATGATCGTCACTCACGGTCATGAAGACCACATTGGGGGAATTGCATATCACCTCAAACAATTTGATATTCCAGTCATCTATGGTCCCCGCCTTGCAATGGCGTTGCTAGAAGGCAAGTTAGAAGAAGCGGGCGTTTTAAACCGCACCACGCTCAAACGGGTAGGGCCCCGCGACATGGTGCGAATAGGCGCTTCCTTCTTCGTCGAATTTATTCGCAACACTCACTCCATCGCGGATAGCTTCACCGTCGCTATCCATACTCCAGCTGGCGTCGTCATCCATACGGGTGACTTTAAAATTGACCACACACCCGTAGATGGCGAGTTTTTTGATTTACAGAGGCTGGCTGAATACGGCGAAAAAGGCGTTTTATGCCTGATTAGCGATTCTACAAACTCGGAAGTACCAGGGTTCACCCCTTCTGAGCGCTCAGTTTATCCCAATCTCGAGCGCTTTATCAGTCAAGCAAAGGGACGAGTGCTATTGACGACTTTCGCTTCGTCCGTCCACCGGATCAATATGGTTTTGGAAATCGCCCAAAAACACGGACGGGTGGTATCCGTTGTGGGTCGTTCGATGCTGAATGTGATTGCCCAAGCACGCAATTTGGGTTATATCAAGTGTTCGGACAATCTCTTCCAACCTTTGCAGTCGATTCATCAGCTGCCTGAAGACAAAGTGCTCGTTCTAACTACAGGTTCGCAGGGGGAGCCAATGTCAGCAATGACGCGGATTGCCAACGGCGAACACCGACAAATTAAAGTCCGTAAGGGTGATACGGTGATCTTCTCGGCAAACCCGATTCCGGGAAATACCGTTGCAGTGGTTAACACCATTGATAAGCTGATGATGCAAGGTGCGAATGTCATCTATGGTCGTGATAAGGGGATTCACGTTTCCGGTCACGGCTGTCAGGAAGACCAAAAGCTGATGATTGCTTTGACTCGTCCGAAATTCTTCTTGCCAGTTCACGGCGAGCATCGGATGTTGATTCAGCACTCCAAGACTGCCCAGAGCATGAGCATCCCTGCGGAAAATATGGTGATTATTGACAATGGGGATGTCGTGGAGGTGTCGGAAGATGGCATCCGCGTCAAAGGTAAAGTTCCTTCTGGCATTGAGCTGGTAGATAATTCTGGCGTGGTGAAAGCCAATGTGCTGAAGGAACGGCAGCAGTTGGCTGAGGATGGAATAGTCACGATTGCAGCGGCAGTGAACTGGGAAGGCAAACTGAGTGCTAAGCCGGAAGTTCACCTGCGCGGTGTCGTGACATCAATGGAACGCGATCGCCTACAGGGAATTGTCCGCGAAACCCTAGAATCTCTTTTGAGCGATCGCTGGTCAGAATTCGCCCGCACCTTGGATGATGAACTTTTAGAAGTTGACTGGATAGGGCTGCAAACTCAAATGGAGTCTGCCCTCCAGCGATTGATCCGCCGCGAATTCCAGTCTTCTCGCCCGTTGCTCGTCTTCTTACTGCAAACTCCGGAAGAAGAGCCACCTGCGAAGGCTGCCGGAAGACGCCGCCGCCGTTCGACTGCGAAGGTCGCATCCTAATCAGGCAGATAGGGAGCTTGAGGATCGTTAATGTAGGGCGATCGCGCAGAGCTTCCCTAACGCTAGAAAAGATAACAGTGCAAAATTGGGCGTTGCTGATTTGGTAATGCTATAGCTATTTCACAAGCAGATTCCTTCGTGGAAAAATCATTACTTTTCAGCAACGCCCAAAATTGTAGTTGGGAATAAAATTCCCTCAGAACTGGCGATCCTTTCTGGATCGCCAGTTTGAATTTGTGCGCTTAGTGATGGTGCAAAATATCAGCTTCTCGACTCGGTTCTGGTTTTTTAGTTAGTTTAGACTTTCCACCGGGTTTTTTTCCACCACCTTTTAAGCGATCGCGTGCCGTCACAATTACGATATACAGAACTGGCACAATGAATAAACTTAAGACAGTGGAGACAATGGTACCGCCTGCGATCGCAGTTCCCAGAGAACGTCGGCTGGCGGCTCCTGCTCCTTCGGGATTTACCAGAGGAGCAATACCCAAGACAAAGGCGAAAGTAGTCATCAGAATTGGTCGCAAACGCTCTTGGGAAGCTTCAACCACCGCCTTGGTTGCTGACATCCCGCTTTCTCGGAGTTGGTTGGCAAATTCTACAATTAAAATTGCATTTTTACTCGCCAAACCAATCAACATTACTAGACCAATTTGGCAATAAACATCATTAGACAACCCGCGCATCGATTGAGCTAACAATGCCCCTAAAATTGCCAGCGGAACTGAAAGCAGAATAATGAAGGGGTCAACATAATTTTCATACTGAGCAGCCAGCACCAAGAACACAAAAATAAGTCCCAAACCAAAAATTATTGGTGCTTGACCGCCAGACTCAATTTCTTCTAGTGAAGTCCCCGACCATTCATAACCTAAGCCAGCTGGTAAAACCTCTTTGGATACCTGCTCCATTGTCTTAATTGCTTGTCCTGAGCTATAGCCAGGAGCAGCAGAACCAGTGATTTCAATGGAGCGATATAGATTGTAGTGATTAATAGTTTGCGCTCCAGTCGTTGGAGTAATTTTTACCAAATTGCTCAAAGGAATCATCTGATTTTGTTGGGAGCGGACGTACAGATTACCAATATTTTCCGGGTTAGAGCGAAACTGTTTGTCTGCTTGCACGTACACCCGATAATTTCTTTGCTGTAAATTGAAATCATTTACATATTGCGAACCCAAGAATGTTTGCAGTGTATTAAAAATATCGTCTACCGAAACTTGCAACGCCTTAGCTTTGTTGCGGTCAACTTCGATTAGTAGCTGTGGCGTATTTGCAGCAAAAGTGCTAAATACTTGTTGCAATCCAGGTGTCTGGTTAGCACGACCTAATAGTTGACCCATGGACTGAACCAAAGACTCTAGGGGACTATTACCGCGTTGGTCTTGCAACTGATATTGGAAGCCGCCAAAACTGCCCAAACCTTGAATTGATGGAGGATTAACGGGGAAGACTCTTGCTTCAGTGATACCTGATAGCGTACCAAATAAACTGCCAATAATCGCTTGCACTGACTGCTCTTTTTTATGGCGTTCTTCCCAAGGTTTGAGAGTAGTAAATATAATCCCATTGTTAGAAGTATTACCGCTAAAACTAAAGCCACCTACTACGAAAGTTCCGACTACTTCAGGGTTTTTAAGAATTTCTTTTTCTACCTTGTCCATAACTTCGCCTGTATATTGTAGGGAAACGCCTTCTGGCCCTTGGACAAGCGTGATGAAATAACCCTGATCTTCTTCGGGAAGAAACGCTGTAGGTACGCTCAGATAAAGCCAAGCAGTTATTCCCAAAGAAACGATAAACAACCCGACTACGAAGCCTCGAAAGCGTGTCAGGAAGTTAAGCGATCGCTTGTATCCTCGCCGCGTCCAGTCGATCGCTCCATTAATTCGGTCAAAAATCCAGCCAAGCCATCCTCCAGGCTTTTGTCCCTGACGCAATAACAAAGCTGAAAGAGATGGAGTCAGTGTAATAGCAATAAAGGTAGAAATAGCAACTGAAAAAGCAATTGTTAAGGCAAATTGCTTGTACAGCGCTCCCGTTGTTCCGGGAAAAAATGCAACTGGAACAAACACCGCCATTAGCACCAGTGAAGTTGCAATTAAGGCGCTAAAAAGTTCCCGCATCGCTTCACTTGCAGCTGCACGAGGAGTCATCCCCTTTTGCTGGATCAAGCGATCGATATCCTCAACTACAACGATCGCATCATCAACCACCAAGCCAGTAGCTAATGTAATACCAAACAGAGACAAGCTATTAATCGAAAACCCGAATACCTTAATAAAAGCAAAAGTTCCTATCAAGGAAATAGGAATTGTCACCGCTGGAATCAGAGTTGTTCGCCAATCTTGCAAGAAAACAAAGATAACCAAGACGACCAAAAAAATCGCTTCAAATAGTGTTTTAACTACTTCTTTGAGCGATTGTTCAACATACAAAGTTGTGTCAAACGCCACCCGATATTGCAAACCAGGCGGAAAGCGGGTAGCCAGTTTTGCCATTTCTGCTTTCACGGCTCTAGCAACATCCAAAGCATTACTACCGGGAAGCTGAAAAATACCCAAACCTACAGCATCATTGCCTCGAAATCGCAGAAAAGAGCTGTAATTTTCCGCTCCTAATTCTGCTCTCCCCACATCCTTAAGTTTGACAAGCGTGCCGTCAGTATCCGTTTTTAAGACAATTTCCTCAAATTCAGAAGCTTCTGTCAGCCGGCTGACTGCACGCAGGTCAATTTGATACATTTGCCCTTCTGGAGCAGGTTCCTGACCGATTCGCCCAGCACCGACTTGTAAGTTCTGTTCTTGGAGTGCGTTGACTACATCTTGAGCCGTTAAACTACGACTAGCAAGCCGATTCGGGTCTAGCCATAAACGCATAGAATATCGGCGTTCGCCGAAAATTTGCACGTCACCAACGCCCTTTAATCTTTTCAGAGAATCTGTTAAATAGAGGTCTGCGTAATTGCTTAAAAATATGTTGTCGTACTCTTTATTTTCGGCGTACAAACCAATTGCTAAGAGGATGTTGCTGGACTGTTTTGTTACCGTGACCCCAGTTTGTTGTACGGCTTGTGGTAGCTGCGGTTGGGCGACGGAAACTCTATTTTGAATATCGACTGCGGCGATATCTTTGTTCCGGGATGAGTCAAAGGTAGCTGTAATTGTACTGGTGCCATCGTTACTGCTGCTCGAACTCAGATATTTTAATCCCTCGACTCCATTAATTTGCCTTTCTAAAATGTTGGTCACAGCGTTTTCTACGACTTCAGCACTAGCTCCGCTGTAGTTAGCCGTAACGTTGATTTGAGTCGGGCTAATTTCTGGAAACTGGGCGATAGGTAGAGTGGGAATACTAATTCCTCCCACTAGCAAAATAAATATGGCGCAGACTGTAGCAAAGACTGGTCGCTTAATGAAGAAATCGGCAAACATATTGTTGGTAATTGGTAATTGGTAATTAGTGGGTATTAAGTATTAGATATTAGAGATTTGTGGAGAAGATTCTCCATTATCCTACCCATTACCTATTACCCATTACTGATTACTTAGACTCAGGAAGAATGGGAGCGCCATCCGACAAATTTTGAAGGCCTGAGATGATAACTTTTTCTCCTGGTTCTAATCCTTCTAGCACTTGATAGTTATTTTTCTGGATCTGACCCAATTTCACGGGCTTTTGCTTAGCCACAAGTTTGGGTTGTCCTGATTGTTCTGGTTGTCCTGGTTGAGGTTGTTGTGTTTGCGCCACAAAAACAAAAGTTGCTCCACCCAAGCGAGAAATAGCGCTAGTTGGGATTAAAACTCCCGGCCGTTCTTGCCAAATCAGATTAGCTTTGATAAATTGTCCATCCCGCAGTTGTCCTTGTGAATTGTCAAAGCTAGCTTTTGCTTGGATGCTTTGAGAATTGCTCGTTACTCTAGGCGAAATGAAGCTAATTTGACCTGTACCTAGCACCTTTCCTTGAGAATCCTTCCCTTCAACTCTCTGCCCCAAGCGTAAATCTGGCCCTCGTTCTAGCGGGATAGATAACCGCAGGTCTAGCGCTTGGTTTTGAGTAACCGTGGCAATCGTATCGCCGCTCTTAACGTAGTCCCCTAACTTGACTGGGATAAGTCCGACAACGCCAGCGATGGGGGCGATAATTGTGGCATCTTTCAGTTCTTCATTGGAAAGATTGGCGTTGGCTTCAGCTTGCCGTACCCCTGCTTGCGCTTCGGAAAGGCTGGCTTGAGCTGCCTGAATGCCTTGGTTGCTAGCATTTAAGGCGGCTTGGGCGGCGCGGATATCGCGGGTAACTTGGTCTAGTTGCGCTCTGGGCAACGCGCCTTGCTGTACGAGGGTGGAAGTGCGGCGGAGGTTTTCCTGTTGTAGTTCCACTTCAGCGACACGAGAAGCCCGTTCTGCTTCTAAGGCTTTAATTTGCGAGGCGGCATTGGCACGGGTGGCGCGGGCGGCGTTAACAGCCTGGAGGACGCCAGCTAATTCTGCTTGTCTCTTTTCGCGGCTGAGTTGGACTAAGGGCTTCCCAGCCGGAACGCGATCGCCTTCAGCAACAAAAATCTGACTGACTCGTCCGTCAATTTCAGGCTTTAATACCACTGAACGTTGCGCTTCTAAAGCACCGACAAACTCGGAACTTTCCTGAATTGTCGCTGTCTCTATCGTTGATAGCTTGACAGGAACTCCTTGAGGTTGACCCGCCGCCGCCGCAGTCGCATTCGGTGCATCATTAGCACGGCTATGCCACCACCGCCAACCAAAACCTGCACCGACAATTAAAAGGATAATTCCCAGCGCCACAGACCAACGCTGTCTTTTCCTTGGTTGATACGCAGACTCATCGTTTTCTAGAGCCTGACGATCGTCTGCGATCGCAGACGGTTCTGCGTCAATTGGAACTGGAGACGGGGAATCAGGATCGGGCATTGTCGTTTCCTCTCCTTTTACTTAAGTTTGATAGCAAAGCGCTCTACGCTTACAAAGCGGTACTTAAACGACTTTTAACAACGTCGCGATTGGCTTATATAGTTTTCTTAATCGGCTTGCGCTCATCGCCACCCCACCTCAGCCGGATGATTGCGAAAGAGAGACAGCAGATAACATCTACATATATTAAAATCAAATGCAACTATTAATTGTATCAGATTGATATAAATGCTGGAATTAGCTACTTTAGGTCTACTACAACGCGAACCGCTACATGGCTACCGCCTAAAACAGCAACTAGAGCTGTTCATGAGTGGTTGTATCAGCGTCAACTATGGAGCTATTTATCCGCTCTTGAAGCGCCTGGAAGAACGGGGTGCAATATCAGTGCTGGTAGAGGAGGAAGGAGAAGCGGGTTCGATTCGCAAGATTTACAGCATTACGGATCGAGGGCGCGAGCGATGGATGCACAAAATGATGGAATATCCCCATGAAAGCTGGGTGAATGCTCGCTCTCGCTTCACGATCAAGTTTTTCTTTTTTGGTCACTTAGAACCTGCCAAACGGATTAAGTTGCTGGAGCATCGCTTGATGGTTTGTCGGCTGCGCCTGGAAAGCCAAGAAAGAGAATCGCTGCCAGCAGAACCTTACCAGGCAGAAGTTTGGCACAGATGTAAAGCAGTGATTCAAAGCGAAATCGAATGGTTGAACGAACGACTGGCGTCTGAACGAAGCGAACCCTCTCTGGGAAGTTCGGGGCAAAGCCACGTAGAGGCGGAAATCATCGCCACTTGAGAGACATCGAATACTGCAATCAAATAATGGCAAAGCCATGTCAAGGGAAATACAGGGGCTATCTGCTTTAGGGCTAAGGAAATCAATTATTTCTGGCAGAATGCACCAATATCAGGCTTAGGGTTCTGCATTTTCAGGTTCTTGCCCCAATTCACAAAAATTCGTTTGCCAAGCACATTCGCAACCCAGTATCCTTCTTAAGGTGCTTGAGCTAAAGAAAAGAAGTTTTTCTAACAGCGCAGACCAAATTCAAAAACTTATGCCAAATTCTAGTCATCCGTTTCACTGGGTAGGAACTGGTTTCATGGCTGTGGGTGCGAGTGCAGCGATCGCCATGAGCTGTGCAAAAGTCAGTGTTGCACAAGAAAAGCCTCCGCTTACTCAGCCAAATCCTACTTCCGCTGAAAGTAAGGGAACCCCGTCGGTTGCCCCTACCCCAGCGCTTCCCGCAATCTCTTCCCAGACGCTAAAGGAAGCCGTTAGCCGAGATGGAGCTAACCCTCCAGACTCAACGGGAGCCAAGACAAGTGTTTCCCAGTCGGCTCCAGCACAATCGCCACAAGCACCCGCCACGCTGGAAAGCCTACCCCCTGAATATCTCAACCCCAGCGCTAATCCCCTACAATTTCCGACCAGATCTGAGGAAGTGCAAATTCAAAACTTCCAACGAATTACCCTACAACAAGCTCTGGAGCTGGCACGGCGCAACAATCGGGATTTACAAGTGGCAATTCTTACCCTAGAGCGATCGCGGGCATCCGTGCGAGAATTTCGGGCGGCTGAGTTTCCAACAATCGGCGTAGAATCAAATTTTACTAGGTCAGATTCCCCGAATGCTGAGCTACAAAATCGGCGACAACAGTCATCCCCATTAAACCCATTCTTGGGGAATGACGACGATAATACTGTTTCGACATCCTTTGACACCGGCCTGCAAGTGAGTTACGAACTCTACACCTCCGGGCGGCGCGGGGCACGTATCCGGGCGGCAGAAGAACAGCTGCGATTCGATCAGTTAGAAGTAGAACGCCAGTCCGAGCAACTACGCCTGGATGTCAGCAATGCTTACTACGATCTGCAAGAAGCCGATTCCCAAACTGAGATTTCCCAAGCAGCAGTGACAGATGCCGCCAGGAGTCTCCGGGATGCTCAATTGCTAGAACAAGCTGGACTTGGAACGCGATTTGACGTACTGCGGGCGCAGGTGCAGCTGGCAAATGCCGTGCAGGATCTCACTCGCAGCCGGAGTCAGCAGAGCATTGCCCGCAGGCAATTAACGAGGCTGTTGAGTCTAGGGGAAACCGTTGAGGTGGCGGCAGCAGATGAAATTGAGGTCGCTGGTGAATGGAATCTAACACTAGAACAG
Organism: Coleofasciculus sp. FACHB-712; assembly: GCF_014695635.1. NCBI lineage: Bacteria > Bacillati > Cyanobacteriota > Cyanophyceae > Coleofasciculales > Coleofasciculaceae > Coleofasciculus > Coleofasciculus sp. FACHB-712. Next base: position 9,457 of record NZ_JACJOQ010000429.1, read on the forward strand.
AGTATTATCCTCGCCGTGAAGAATCGTGCTGAGCTAGAACAGCTCTTGGCTCGACGGAACATCAGCCAAGAGCAAAGGCGCATTGCCCTGGCGGCAACCAGACCGCAAGTCAACCTCGTTGCCAACTACAGCGTTTTAGGGGTATTAAATGACGATATCGGGCCAGCCGATGGTTTAACCCTGGGGGCGCAATTCCGATGGGATTTTTACGATGGGGGAGCCGCCAGAGCGAGAGCCAGTCAGGAAGAAACGAACATAGCGATCGCTGAAACTCAATTTGCCGACCAGCGCAACCAAATCCGCTTGGAGGTGGAACAAGCTTATTTCAACTTAAGGTCGAATGCTGAGAATATTCAAACTGCCTTTTTTGCCGTTACCCAGGCAGAAGAAAGCTTGCGTCTAGCAGAGTTACGATTTAGATCCGGCGTTGGCACCCAGACAGATGTCATTAGCGCTCAAACCGAGCTAACTCGTGCTAGAGTAAACCGTCTTACAGCGGTTCTGGATTACAATCGCTCTCTGGCAGCTCTCGAACGGGCGATCAGCAATCTCCCAGATAGTCAACTTTTCGATCAGCCCCAATAGGGTGATCGAAGCCAATCGATCCTACGGTGTCTCAAAACACCACTGGCATTTCAGTAGAGATGGGCTTTGCTAAATTTGTATAATTTCTTAAGATTTGTTAATAGAAGCGAGGTGAGTTAAAAGGCGGATGGCTAATATTACATTTGTCAATGAAAATCAAGAAGCGATCGCAGCGGATGGGGCTAACTTAAGAGAAAAAGCCCTCCAGAACGGCATTGATATCTATACCTTTAGGGGAAAGATGATGAACTGCGGGGGCTACGGTCAATGCGGTACCTGCATTGTGGAAATTGTGGAAGGTATGGAAAATCTTTCGCCTCGCACTGAGGTGGAAAATCGCAAATTGAAGAAAAAGCCAGAAACCTATCGCTTAGCTTGTCAAACTCTTGTAAATGGCCCAACAAGTGTGAAAACAAAGCCGCAATAAAAAATTGAAGGTTTATTAACGCAAAGATCGCAAGGATTTCGCAAAGTTACGCAAAGGCAATGATAAATTCTCTGCCGGACTCTGCGATTCCTTTGCATCCTCTGCGTTTAAGTTTTCTAGCTCTACTGCCTAGAACCATCCTCCTAGCGGCACTAGCTTGAAAAATTCTTGCTTGATCTTTTGATAAATTGGAATCTTCCCGGTTGGATGTGAGCATACCCGGTCGTACCTAAAAAGTCGTACCTAAAAATAAGGGAACATCTTGAGATCGCATCGCATCGTTTCAGAACTTTACCCAACCGATGCACAGCAGCACCAGAAGCGCCGATGATTGGTCGTGAAATTCGGCAATTATGGGTCGGAAAACCAAGGAAATACCGCATTCTATTTGTGGTCGAACAAGATGTCGTAGCCGTTCTTCATGTTCGGCACAGTCGCCAAGCTTATTTGGGTGACGAGTCTGAGTAAGGTTGTTGCGTAAAATATGCGATCGCTTTTCTCTTTCCTTTAAGAATAAAGCGCGATCGCGAAGGGCCGACCTGTCGGTTCGCTTTTTATATTGGTGAGAGCGCGATCGCCTCAATGTCTGCTCCAGGAGAGCGATCGCGCTTGCATGGGAAAATGCGATCGCTATTTTGGCTTCTTGGGATCGCACTCTCCTCAAGACAGACACCGGATGATATGCTTAAGGGTGGTGCTTTAAAGTTAATTAGAGGCTGGGTTCAATGCAAGTTAACGATCTTGGTTTTGTCGCCAGCATCCTGTTTGTGCTGGTTCCCACAGTTTTCTTGTTGATTCTGTACATCCAAACTGCTAGCCGCGAAAGCAACAAGAATCCTTAATCATCTGTATCGAACAAAATCCCCCCGCTGTAGTACGGACAAGGCTCTTGCCATGTCCTTCTGGCGAGGGGAATTTTTTTATGGTTAGGCTTGGCTTAGGTTTGGCGTTTCTTAGGTAGTCGCTGTGCGTCCTAAGAGAACGGGACAATTTGCATAGACTCGCACGTAGTCGGATAGCGAGGTTCCCAGCAAGCGATCCAAATCTGGTAAACCTTTGGCAATCGAAGGACGGCGATCGGGAGAACCCAGCATTAACAAATCAACATTTGATTCCTCTGCCAAACGACAGATTTCTGGGCCTGCCTTCCCATTTCCGGTGACACACTTATAAGAGATGCCTTGTTTTTTAGCGGCAGCGATCGCAGGAGCAAGTACAGGATCTTTTTCAGCGTTAGCGGCTTCTTCAAAACCTGTCCGAGCTTTGTTGACGTGAACCAGAACCAACTGCCCACCCTTTTTATCTCGCAACAGAAACAAAGCCAGATTTAAGCATTGTTGTGCCGATTCTGAGCCGTCCATTGCAACCATGATGCGGTTAATTTTCTTGACGTAAATATCGTCTTTCACCAACAACATCGGGCGGGAAGACAATTGGAAAACATATTGGCTGACCGAGTTTTCTAAAATGGATTCTAGGCGCTTCAACCCCCGCGAACCCATAATGATCAAATCAGCATTTATTTCTTCTGCTACCTGGCAAACCGTATCCTTCGGATCGCCCTGCCTCAGCATGGTGTTAACGTGATTTGGGTCTAGGTTCAGAGTCTGGATGGCTGTAGCGAGAATCCTGCCTCCCTCTTCCCACTTTGAAGTCATGGACTCAGTGGTAATTTGAGAAGGAACGACGTGCAAGATAGTGACCGCTGCCCGTTGGATCGAAGGCAGTTCTATCAAAGCCTTGAGCATCTCTTCAGAATGTCCAGTTCCAGAGTCTGCTAACAAAATTTTTTCAATCATCGAAATGCCTCTTTATCAGAAAAAATCGCTCTGTTTTTATTGCTTTCTGACCCAATGAATCGGGAAGTAGATGTTGATGAAAGTGTGATAACTGCTAACAACAGTAACCGATTTATCTGGGAAGTGAGTTTTTCATCATTCAGCATACTTCTGATAGTGACGTTAATTTTTAACGATTTATGACACTGCTTTAATAAGCGCAAAAAATATTCATTAATTTTTGTAACCTAATTAATCGGAACACGTCAAAGGAGCATCTACACTCGCTGTATCTTAGAAAATTTGCTAGTCATCAAACTTCTGACGCTCTTTCCCTTTGACGCCCCACCACAAGATAGACATCAACCATTTGCTGTTTGCCCTTCAGTGGCAATGGTCCCCAAGATTCAACCAGAAACTGGTTATCAAGATGAACCAGGGTTTCCTTACCGATCAGGACGCGGCAGTTGCTTGGTTGGCGGTGTTTCTCGCAACTTTCCAAGCGAGCAGCAGTATTAACGCTGTCCCCAATGACGCCATATTCTAGGCGGTCTTTGCCTCCTAAACTGCCCACGACGACGGGACCCGTAAAAATTCCAATTCGCATCTGGATGACTGGCAAGCCACGAGTTTTCCAGTTTTGGTTCAATTCCTCCAGAATTTCGCCGATTGCTAGAGCGCATTCTATCGAGCGCTGGGCATCAAGAGCGACTTCCTCCTTGTGGATGCGATCCATCGGCACGCCAAACACAGCCATGAAGCCATCCCCGGTAAACTTGTTGATAATGCCTTCATGGCCGATGATTTCGTGGGTGACGACATCCAGCATTTCATTTAACCATTCCAGCAAAGCTTCCGGAGGCATTTGTTCGGCAATGGTACTGAAATCTTTGATATCTGCAAACATCATGGTTGCGATTAGCTTAATTCCTGGTAATTTCCCAGATTTGATTAAGCGATCGCGTCCTTTCCAGAGAGCTTTGGCAACTTCCGGTGAAGTATTCTGTCCCAAAAGCTTCATGATAATTTGTTGCTGCTGCTGTGCATCATAAGAGCGGTAGGTGATAACCACCCCGCTGGTGAGGATAAACCCCAGTACGGGAGCCGACAGAGGCACCCATCCTTGCAGAGTAAACAGATAGAAGCAGGTGCCCAACAAAACCCCCAGCCCAACGCCGCAGCCCAAAATTAAGACAACGGGATGCCGCAACCACCAAGCCGCGATCGCACCCAGCAGTGTCCATCCGACAATCCATAACACCTCTATCCGTTCATCCCAGAACCAAAATAGGGGTCGCTCCCCCGTGGCAGCGTCAAGGAATTGGCTGACCATCTGGGCATGAACCAAGACGCCGGGCATCTTGGCGGTTTCCTTCTCGGCTGGGCTGTAGGGGGTTGAGAAAGTGTCTTTGGCGCTGGGTGCCGTCGTGCCAATCAGCACAATCTTGTTTTTCACCCAGTTCGGGTCAATCTGTCCCTTTAAAACTTGGGTGAGCGTAACTTGCCGCGCCACGTTTGAGGAGCGGTAATTCAGCAGAACTTGGTAGCCCCGCGCATCCATATTTTGATACCCGCCAGAGTTTTGCTGGAGCGGGACAAATACCGCTTTTGCCAGTTGAATATGATCGGAATTTTGTTGGCTGGACTCTGGTGTGATGCCCACACTTTCTAAATAGGCGATCGCTAGCCGCAGGGAAAACGAGAAATAAGTGCTTGTATCATCCGAGACAAACAATAGATTGCGACGGACAACGCCATCCGGATCGAGCAGCAAATCGTTAAAACCAACTCGATCCTCTGGAAATCCCGGCGGCGGCGACACCAGTTCCAGCTCCGTATCGCCAAATTTCTTAATGGCAAAGATATTTTTTTCCCGGAGTTGCACCTTAAGTTCGGCATTTCCTGGTTGTTGCGGGATTTCCCGATACACATCTAAGCCAATTACTTGAGGCTGCAATGATTGCAACTTTGCCAATAGCTGCGCCATTGTCCGGTCGGATAAAGGCCATTGTTTCTGAGTGCGAATGTCGCCTTCTGTAATGCCCACAACTAAGAGCCGAGGGTCGGGACCTGGATCGGAATGTAACCGCACCAGTTGGTCTAAAGCGACGAGTTCTAGAGGTTGTAGACCGCCCAAATGACGCACTCCTAAAACGAACCCGCTCACAACAAGACTAGCGATCGCTACCACTCGCACACCCGTGAATTCCGACAACGCAATCTTGAGGCGATCGCTTAGATCCAATAGCGTGGATGTCTGGGACTTAAAAAAGCCTTTCATCATCGCCCTAGCCTTAGCGGAGCTAACATGGGGAGAAACAGAGGCAAAGACAGAGCCATAGCATTTTCTACTGTAGCTTTTGGGCTAATTTCGGGAATTGAAAACTGGTAAATTTACCGACTGCTGATTTGGCATTACCACATTATGGCACTTGGATAGTGACGGGCTACACCCCTCATTCTGGGTAAACAGTCAGGAATCATGGAAAAAGAAAAAATCGCTAATTTCTAGAAATAGGTTCGATCGAGAGAGGAAAGCGACTTACAAATATCGCCAACCCTATACAAGTCAATCTTTATAGACGACTTCTTTCCCACAACAAGATTACCGAATGCAGTTATTTCCACATTCTCCCTAGAAGCCTCTGAAGTTCCTATCCTGCCTAATTTGTACTCTCTTGAGAGGAAGGAATTAAGGGCTACCAACCACTGAATCATCCCGGCTTTGGACTGACAACACATCCAAAGTGGGAGGTTATCATAGGGTGAATGTTGATATTTCTTAAAAAAAGTTATCAATGCAGTTTTCCCCCTCTGGTATGTCCGAAATCAAGAACTCCGCGATCAAAAAGGTGTTCTTTGGTCATGAGCCGACTCCTGAGTTATGCGCCATTCTAACGGTCTATTTGGTGCAGGGAATCTTGGGTTTAGCGCGTCTAGCAGTCAGCTTTTTTCTCAAAGATGAACTGTCGCTAAGTCCGGCTCAAGTTTCGGCTTTGATGGGCATTGCTGCCATTCCTTGGGTGGTAAAGCCGTTATTTGGTTTTCTGTCAGATGGTCTACCGTTGTTTGGCTACCGGCGGCGACCCTATCTGATTTTATCTGGACTATTGGGAGCGATTTCCTGGTTTAGTCTGGCAACGATTGTGCATACAGCTTGGGCGGCGACAGTGGCGATCGCGCTTTCGTCCCTCTCGGTAGCGGTTAGCGATGTAATTGTAGACTCGCTGGTGGTAGAACGAGCCAGGGCAGAGTCTCAGAGTGATGCCGGTTCCCTGCAATCCCTCTCCTGGGGTGCCTCATCGCTGGGAGGCTTAGTAACTGCGTATTTTAGCGGTTTCCTTTTGCAACACTTCGGGAGCCATACTATTTTTGCCATTACCGCTGGTTTCCCCTTAATTGTGTCAGCGGTTGCTTGGTTAATTGCAGAAGAGCCAATTAGCGATCGCCCGGATGTCTCCACCGTTGCCAACCAGATCAAACAACTGGGAAAAGCGGTTAGCCAAAAATCAATCTGGCTACCAACCGCCTTTCTGTTCCTTTTGCAAGCCACACCGACCGCAGATAGTGCCTTTTTCTACTTCACTACCAACGAACTAGGGTTTGAGCCAGAATTTTTGGGACGGGTACGTCTCGTCACCAGTCTCGCCTCCCTGCTCGGAATTGCAATTTTTCAACGATTTCTCAAAGCCGTCCCCTTTCGCACCATTTTCACCTGGACAACGATCATCGCAGCGGCACTCGGAATGACCACGCTGCTGCTGGTGACTCATACCAACCGCTCTTTAGGCATCGACGATCGCTGGTTCAGCCTGGGAGACAGTCTGATTCTGACCGTTATGGGACAGATTGCCTATATGCCATTGTTGGTACTCGCGGCGCGGCTATGCCCGCCTGGAGTGGAAGCAACCTTGTTTGCGCTGCTGATGTCGGTGACAAATATGGCAGGGTTATTGTCCCACGAACTGGGAGCCGTCCTCACCTATTGGCTGGGCATCACCGAAAGGAATTTTGACCATCTCTGGCAGTTGGTCGTGATTACGAATCTATCAACCCTTTTGCCGCTACCGCTGATTGGTTGGCTACCCGCAGGCAAACCGGAAACTGAGCCATCTGGCGAGATGCCAAGCTTGCAACCGTCATCAGCCATACATATTCAGTCAGCCCCCATTCAGCATCGGGAACGGTCTTTTGTTCCTGACTTTCTTCCAGAACTCATCCCCACAGTAGAAGAACCCGCCGACTAAAAGAGGAAGGATCGAGAGTAGGCAGTGCTGATTCCGTTTCCCGTTTCAGACTGGAAACGAAAATCAGAAAGCTGCTGCACTCACTAGGCGGATGCAATGAAATTGAAGATTTTCGTCGGTTGGGACGCCAGGAAACCCAACACCTGCATAGGGTAGCGATCGCTATCCCATCCGACAAATCATTCATCCGTGTGACTTAACGTGCAGCGGCGCTAACACGTCTGTTTATAGTTCACGATCGCGTCACGAGTTTTTCTAAGCCGAACTGTTTAATATGCAAATACCCACACCAGAACGCTTTCCGGTGCCCACAGAGGTGCCCGATCAAATTCCCTACCACATTAAAAAGTGGCAAAAGGGCTATGAATCTTTGCCGCAAGAATTCGATTATTGGATTGATGACATTGAAGGGGAGATTCCCGCAGAACTAGAAGGAACGCTGTTTCGGAATGGCCCCGGGTTGCTAGATGTCAAGGGTCAACGCATCCATCACCCATTTGACGGGGATGGCATGATTGCCAGGATCGCTTTTTCAGAAGGTCGCGCCCACTTTCGCAATCGCTTTGTCCGCACACAGGGCTATGTGGAAGAACAGAAAGCCGGTAAAATTCTCTATCGCGGCGTCTTTGGCACCCAGAAGCCCGGTGGTTGGCTAGCCAATGCTTTTGATGTGAAACTCAAAAATATTGCCAACACCAACGTCATTTACTGGGGGGGCAAACTCCTGGCGCTTTGGGAAGCTGCCGAACCTCATCTTTTAGACCCCAACACCTTGGAAACCCTGGGGAAAGAATATTTGGACGGGGTTTTGCAAAATGGTGACGCCTTTGCCGCTCATCCTCGCATTGACCCTAGATGCGATCGCCAGGGTGGTGCCCCTTGCCTGGTGAACTTTGCCATTAAACCGGGTCTTTCCAGCACCATCATCATCTATGAATTAGACGCGGCTGGCAAAGTTGTGCAGCAGAACTCTCACAGCGTTCCTGGCTTCGCCTTCATCCACGATTTTGCGATTACGCCCAATTACTGCATCTTCTTCCAAAATCCGGTTTCCTTCAACCCGGTGCCTTTCCTGCTGGGATTTCGCGGTGCGGGTGAGTGTGTCAAGTTCCAGCCGGAGCAACTCACTCGGATTGTGGTGATTCCCCGCAACCCCCAACCAGGGGAAAAAATGCAAATTTTTGAAACTCAGTCGGGTTTTGTCTTCCACCATGCCAATGCCTTTGAGCAAGGGGACGAAATTTGTATTGACTCAATTTGCTATGAGTCTTTTCCAGAGGTTGAGCCGGAATCAGACTATCGGGAGGTAGACTTTCAGGCACTATCCCCCGGACAAATGTGGCGGTTCCAGTTTAATTTAAAGGATAAAGATAAAACGGTACGGCGGAGGCTTTTAGAAAGCCGTTGCTGCGAGTTTCCCTTCGTTCATCCCGAACGAGTCGGACGCCCTTATCAGTATCTATATCTGGGTGCAGCTCATGGTGCCCAAGGCAATGCGCCTCTCCAAGCTATCCTCAAGGTGGATTTAGAATCAGATTGTCGCCAACTCTGGAGTGCAGCACCCCAAGGCTATGTTAGCGAACCGATCTTTGTCCCTCGTCCGGGTGCTACCCGTGAAGATGAGGGTTGGGTGCTGACGTTAGTTTACGACTCTACTCACCACCGCTCTGATGTCGTTATTTTAGATGCCGCCCACGTCGATCAAGGCCCGGTGGCGCGATTGCACTTGAAGCATCATATCCCTTATGGGTTGCATGGCAACTTTACGTCCCACTGCTTTGCGCCCAGCCACTAGATATCTAGTCAGCCAATTGTGGATTTTAAAGCGGTTATCGAGGAGCGATCGCTCCTCTAAAAGCTAAAATTGGCTGACCGTTGTAGTATAAAGCTTTGCAAACCTAGTAATCTCCACCTTCTCTTTTGCACAAAGATAGGCTACTTTTGGCTGAAGTATCCCAAGCGGAGCTGGGATGAAATTCAGCATCGTTATTACGACTTATAATCGCCTTTCCTTGCTAAAACGGGCAATTGACACCTCTCTTGCCCAAACATTCCCCTGTGAAGTCATTGTTGCGGATGACTGCTCCTCGGATGGCACCCAAGCCTATGTAAGCGATTTAGTGGCAGCGCTTCGTGCCAAAGGTGACGAACGCCTCGTTTATCACCGCAATCAGATTAACCTGGGTCACTCGGCGACGATGAATGCTGGAGTGCAGCTTGCTAAAGGCGAGTGGATTAAGCCGGTTGATGATGATGACTATTTAGCACCGAATTTTATAGAGGAAATGAATCGGGCGATCGCGCTGTGTCCAAACGCTGTCATTGCCTCTTGTCAGGCGGCGCAGGTTGATGTCAACGAGGTCGAACTTTACAGAACCCGACAAATTGGTCCCGGCAAAGCTTTCTCTATTCCCCAAGAAGACCTTCATTTTGGGATGCTACTAGAACTTATCCCTTTTGGCACTCCCATTCAAGTTGTCTTCGCTCGTTGGGCTTTTCTGAAATCCGGCGGCTGGGATTCTAGCTTAGATGCGAACTTTGATGACATTGATTCTTGGATCAAAATTGCCCAGTTTGGAGATGCTGTTTTTGTAAATCAGTGCCTTGCTTATCGCACAATTTGGCCTGGAGCTTACAATCAAAAGTTTCCTCTTAAAACGAGGATGGATACTAATATTTTGATGAAGGAAAAAATCTATGCTTTGGTGAGTGAAACTCACCGTGCTGAAACTCCACCAATTAAAAATATTCAAGCTTATCTTAAACTACATTGGAGTCTGGTAGCTCTCAAGCAAGGAAAAATATTGAGTGCTATTAAAATGGCATTTCCCTCAGTTTTTTCACTAAGTGCATGGAAGATTTTAGTAATTAATAATCTATCGAATCCTCGGCAAGTCTTCTTGGCTCAAAAGCAAGTTGATACCAATAGTTCGCTGTCTAAATCGATTCCTTATTCGGAATCTATTCATGGCTCTATTGTTCCAAAGAATCGGTTTAAAACAGCACAGCTTCAAGAATTACGCATTTCTCTAAAATTCCGCTGTAGCCGGATTGCTTTCAAGCAAGGAGAATTTTTCAGCGCTACTAAAATGGCTGTAAATGGTGTCGTTTCGCTAGGTGCATGGAAGATTTTCGGGATAACGGATTTTCCTCAATCTCTTAGTAAGAAACCCCCGATTCAAAATCGGCTACTAGATAAAAATATTCTAGTGATGGAAAAAATCTATGCTTTAGTTAGCGAAAAACACCAATCTACTATTTCCAACCTTCAAGACTGGCAAGCTTATTTCAAACTGCGTGCAGGGTTTTTAGCGATTCGGCAAGGAAAATTGGCGATCGCGTCTCAAATGGCATTCCCGGCTATATTTTCCTTTGCTGCCTGGAAATTATTAGTAAAAGTTATCTTATTGCGGCAGCGTCATCATAAAGAACCCTTGATTCGCAGGTTAGTGCTATACAGATTACCAGAAGGCAAAACTAAGGATTGAATAGGGAAGTAGTACATTTCAAGATTTGGAAAAATATTGTTTCTCTGTCCCTCTACCTCAATCGCCTTTTTTAACTTCTAAATAATATTGCTTGAATCACTCTTTGATGTTGATATGTTGTCGTTTTAAATAATTTGTGAAGCGAGATACCCGACTTTTGTAAAAAAATTGGGTAGCTGAAACACTAGCATCTCAAAACTAAAATAGGATTGCTATATTATGTTTCATCTCACCCCAAGCTTTAAAAAGCCCTTAGCGAAGCGGCAGCCATTCACCGGGGTATAGCCTTGCTCCTGCACAAAAGGAAATTGTTGAAGAATGGGCTGGCCTAAGCGATCGCAATCAAAATTACCGAACTCTGTTGAACCGAATTTGCGAAAAGCAAAAACATACGCAGTTTCACTGCGATCGCGCCTCATCGGCTTGGTATTGCTGGTTGTCGTCCTGGTATTGGCGTTGATATACACAAACTTTGAGGAACGCCGACACCAAACAACTCAAATTCAGGCAGAGGTGCTACAGATGGCTAGGGTAGCTACCGCTAACCAAGAGCGCTTGATTGGCAGCAAAGGGATAATTTTAGCTCGCTATCCTAACCCCGAAACCTGGGTCGGGCAAGCCGCACCGGAAGCACCTTTGGTTAAAACGATGCTGACGCAAAAAAGGGCAGGCACGGTGGAGGCTTCCGGCGTGGATGGTGTAACGCGCATGTATGCGATCGCGCCCTTGGAGGGCACTTGTAGGAATCAGGGCGATCGCTGCAACCTCTACGTGTCAGTGGGCATCCCCAAAACCGTCGCCTTTACTGCTGCCGATCGGCAGTTGCACCGCAACTTAGCAGGCATGGGATTAGTCGCCGTGTTAGCGATCGCTGCCACTTGGGTGGGTAGCGAGGTGTTGATGTTGCGTCGGGTGAAGGCGCTCCTGAAGGCAATGCAGCAGTTCTCAGAAGGCGATTTGAGCGTTCGTAGCGGGGTGACTCACGGTTTCGGAGTCAGGGAATTGGCTGGTGCCTTTGACACGATGGCGGCGTCGCTAGAACGTTCTGAGCGCGATCGCCAGTCGGCAGAAACTGTTTTGCGAGAACGAGAAAAAAAATATCGCTCATTGGTGAACAGCCTGCCACAGGTGCTATTCCAGACTGATGAAGCCGGATATTGGACATTTCTTAATCCCGCCTGGAAAGAAATTACCGGCTTCGCCCTCGAAGAAAGTATTGGTAAGAATTTAATCGATTTTGTTCATCCGAGCGATCGCCCACAACACCGCGAAGAATTTCGCTCCCTCATTGAACGCCAGCAAGAATTTTATCGGTATCAGGCGAGATATCTGAGTGCAAACGGCGACTATCGCTGGCTGGA
>NZ_JACJOQ010000043.1:0-11919 GCF_014695635.1 Coleofasciculus sp. FACHB-712
TCCAACAAGCGTTGGTTGCACTTCTTCATGCTGTTCGTTCCCGTCACCGGCTTGTGGATGAGTTCGATTGGGATTGTCGGTTTAGCCTTAAATCTGCGGGCTTACGACTTTGTTTCCCAAGAACTGCGGGCGGCAGAAGATCCCGAGTTTGAAACGTTCTACACCAAGAATATTCTCCTCAATGAGGGCATCCGGGCTTGGATGGCCCCTCAGGATCAACCCCACGAGAACTTTATCTTCCCTGAAGAGGTTCTGCCTCGCGGTAACGCACTGTAATGTCAGGAGTGAAATATTGAGTTAATTTTCTCTAACTCAGCATGGGCGGGGCGATCCCGCTCCTACAGCACTCCTCATTGAACGATACCCCGCCACTCGCGGGGTATTTTTTTTTCAAGCCAGCCCACATCTGCTCTAGCCTGTGCTAATCTAAATGAAGGGAATGAATCCTTAGCGATTTTTCCCCTACTCCTTTTGAGAATTAGACCGTTCAGGCAACAAGGAGGTGATGCCCATGAGTGATAGTAGTAAATTTATGGGTCATCAAATTAGCGTTAACCGGCTGAGCGTCGGAGCTGTTCTCTAAAAGCCGGTTTTAATCCCCTGGTGGGATTAACTAAAGGCTGAAAGAGCTAGGCTGGTATTTGGAGTTCCTTCCGACAGTCTGGTGCTAATTTGAAGACCCGCTAGACCGCCCTCACATTGAGTGTAATGGTGATACCAAAACGCTTCCCGTGGGGGCGGATAGTTTTTTAGGGGCTTTTTTTCAGGAAGGCGATGGCGTAGATACTCAGCGAGCTGGCAATTAACAAAGCATGGATCAGCTATCAAGTTAGCCAGGGAAGGAGTAGAAAATGAAAAAAGTTTGGAGAAGCGATCGCCCAGATTAACAACTTAGTTGCTGTTGCTGCATCTCAATAGAAACAAAGCATCATCTACGAGAAATTTTGTACAATAAGGTGACGCTAACACTGACAACAGATGATAGCGATGGGTTGACAACAAAAGACTTTGATAGGGCGCAAGTCATTTTTAAAGAGTGACTTAGGTCATCCCGAAAATAACACGAAAAATCTCAATAAGCGCTATACCAATCATTTCAGGCGCTGGTGAGGTGGTGGCACCGTCCAATCTGTGTTACGATGACTTGAAAAATCAAGAAGGATTGTCACTCTTTCTGAAAGATCTTTCTGAAAAAGTGTGTGTGAGGAAAAGAGGAAAGATGGCTAAATTAATGTGGAAATCTCTGCTAGTAAGTCCAGCAGTTTTGGGAGCGGCACTCGTGCTTTCTTCAGCAGCGATCGCTGCTGAAAAGCCCGTAACCTCTGAAGTGATTCAGCCCCAAACGACTGAGGCAAACCTACCGAAAGTTCAGTCAGTGGCGTTAGTTACTGCACCCCAAGCTCCAGAAGCTAGCTCAGCCCCCGTGTTTTCAGCAACCGCTAAATCAGCCGAAGCGCTGAGTGCAGTTGAGGTTGAAACGCCAGAACAGTTGGCAGTAGCGCCGATACAAGATGCAGCAACCGCCAACTCGGCAGAAGCGCTAAAGGTAGAGAAGCTTGATAACACTTCTGTACCTGTAATGCCAGCAGTAGAGACACCAGCTAAGGTGGCAGCAACGCCCATCCAGGACGCAGCAACTGCTAACTCAGCCGAAGCTCTAGGCGTAGACAACAGCGCGTTGGTTCCGATGGCAGCACCGACAAACACCAAGCTGGCTCAAAGCGCCCCAGCAGGAAATACGGTTGACAACAACAGCGTTTTAGAACAAATCAATCGCTACAGTCGAGAAGGGAATAATTCCCAAAGCCAAGTCACCAACGTCTCCCAACTGTCAGACGTGGAACCAACCGACTGGGCATACGAAGCACTGCGAAGCCTGGTAGAGCGCTATGGCTGTATAGCAGGATATCCGGATGGCACCTATCGGGGCAACCGGGCAATGAGCCGGTATGAATTTGCGGCGGGTTTGAACGCTTGTTTGCTGCAAATCGAGAAATTGATTGCCGCGTCTACAGCAGATTTCGTCACCAAAGAAGATTTAGCCACACTACAGCGGCTAATTGATGAATTCGGGGCAGAACTGGCAACCCTGCGGACGCGGGTAGATAACCTGGAAGGGCGGGTGACGTTCCTGGAAAACCATCAGTTCTCGACAACCACCAAACTGGTGGGTGAAGCGATATTCGCTGTCACTGATGGATTTGGGGATAACGATGACAACACAAATCTCATCTTCGGCGACAGAGTGCGCTTAGACCTGCAAACCAGCTTCACGGGTCGAGATGTATTGCACACCCGTTTGGCAGCAGGGAACCTCGCGGCTTTCGGCTTTGGTACCCCTATCGGCGATAGAGATGGTGATGGTATTAATGATGCAATTTCAACAGCTGAGGGAACCCAAACTTTTAACCTCGGCTTCGGCGACGAAAACAACAACAACATCGGCTTAGACTGGCTGGCGTATGAGTTCCCGTTTGGCGCTTCCCAAGTTTACATATCAGCCACTGGAGGACGCCATGCCGACTACACCCCGGTTCTGAATCCTTACTTCTATAACGGAGTGAGTGACAGCGGTAACGGCTCTCTCTCAACCTTTGCTCAGTACAGCCCAATTTATCGCATCGGGGGTGGTGCTGGTGCTGGTCTGAGATTGGGTGTAGGCAGAGCGCCGATTCTCGGTCCAACTTCATTAACTGTGGGCTACTTAGCAGATAATGATTCCGCGAATAACCCCGGTAGCGATTTTGGTCTGTTCAACGGCGACTATTCGGCATTGGCGCAGCTCAACTTTACCGTCAGCGATCGCTTCGGCTTGGCTGCAACCTACGTCCACGGCTACCATAACACTGGCAACCCGATATTCGATATCGGTCGCGGAGAGGGTGTGGTTGGTAATGCCTTGGCCAATAATCCAGGGGACGTCGGAGACATTTTGACTGGGGGTATTCTTACTGCGTCTCCAGTGGTAAGCAACTCCTACGGATTACAAGGTGCTTTTCGATTGGGTGACAGAGTTTCACTCAGTGGCTTTGTCTCTTATAGCGACGTCAGAGTGATTGGTGACGGAGATGGTGAAATCTGGAGCTATGGATTAGGGCTAGCCTTCCCTGACCTAGGCAAACGGGGTAATGTTTTGGGTATCTTCGCCGGTGCCCAACCCTATCTTGCAAATCTGGAACTTGAGGGTAACAGGGTACGAAATTTGGACGAGCGAGGATACCACATTGAAGCTTTCTACAAGTACCAGCTGACTGAAAACATCTCAGTGACTCCCGGCGTCGTCTGGCTGACGGGTACCAACCAACGGGAGGGCGACGACTCCTATATCGGTACGCTCAGAACTACGTTCAGCTTCTAGTGACACAAAATTTAGGCGGTTGGGTTAATCCAGCTTGCTTAATATTGTGAAATAAAATCAGTCAAGCCTCGCTCAATGCGGGGCTTTTTTGTATGATTTATTACCTAATGCCATTTCTAGCCTGTGGTAGGATGACTGGAAAAATTAAGAAGGATATCAATCTTTCTTAATTAAGGTGTGTGTGAGGAAAAGAGGAAAGATGGCTAAATTTATCTGGAGATCGCTGGTATTTAGCCCAGCAGTTTTGGGGGCAGCATTGGTGGTTTCATCGGCAGCGATCGCTGCACAAACCCCTGCTGCTAAAGAAGTGATTCAGCCCCAAACGGTAGAGGCACTACCAGAATTGCAGCCAGTAGCGATCGCTACTGCGCCAGAAACCCCAACAGTCAGCTCAATCCCTGTATTTTCAGCTACCGCTGAGAAGTCAGAGTTAGAGCAGAAAGTTGTTGCGACGGAAGCGCCAGAACAGTTGGCAGTCGCACCCAGCCAGGAGCCAGCAACCGCCGACTCAGCTCAAGCACTAGGGGTAGAAACGATTGAAGGCACATCTTTGCCTGTCGTGCCAGCTGCCGACTCAAAGCTGGCTCAAACAGCTCCAGCAGGGAATACGGTTGGCAACAACAGCGTTTTAGAACAAATCAATCGCTACAGCCAGGAAGGAAATAACTCCCAAAGCCAAGTCACCAACGTCTCCCAACTGTCGGACGTGGAACCAACAGACTGGGCATACGAAGCACTGCGAAGCCTGGTAGAACGCTATGGCTGTATAGCAGGATATCCGGATGGCACCTATCGGGGCAACCGGGCAATGAGCCGTTATGAATTTGCGGCGGGTTTGAACGCTTGTTTGCTGCAAATCGAGAAATTAATTGCCGCGTCTACAGCAGATTTCGTTACCAAAGAAGATTTGGCAACGCTGCAACGGCTGATCGATGAATTTGGGGCAGAACTGGCAACCCTCCGGACGCGGGTAGATAACCTGGAAGGACGGGTGACGTTCCTAGAAAACCATCAGTTCTCGACAACCACCAAACTGGTGGGTGAAGCGATCTTTGCTGTCACGGACTCGTTTACGGGTGATATTAGCGTTAGCGACTTGGATGTGGATGTCGATGACCGTGGCACCAACACCATCTTTGGAGACCGGGTACGTTTAGACCTGCAAACTAGCTTTACAGGTCGAGATGTATTGCACACCCGTCTCGCCGCTGGGAACCTGGGAGTTTTAACCCCCGACACATTCGAGGGAACTCAGACTTTTAACCTCGGTTTCAACAACGACAACAGCAATGATATTGGCTTAGACTGGCTGGCGTATGAGTTCCCGTTTGGCGCTTCCCAAGTTTACATCTCAGCTACTGGAGGACGCCATTCCGACTATACCCCGGTTCTGAATCCTTACTTCTATAACGGAGTCAGTGACAGTGGTAGCGGCTCACTCTCAACCTTTGCTCAGTACAGCCCCATTTATCGCATCGGGGGCGGTGCTGGTGCTGGTCTGAGACTGGGTGTCGGTCGGGCACCAATTCTCGGTCCCACTTCATTAACTGTGGGTTATCTAGCAGATAATGCCAATAATCCAGCCGATAGCACACCGCTTGGACTAGGTATTAATCAGCATGGTGGTCTGTTCAACGGTGACTATTCTGCTCTGGCGCAGCTAAATTTCACTGTCAGCGACCGATTCGGCTTGGCTGCAACCTACGTCCACGGCTACCATAGTTCCGGCAACTCGATATTCGACAGTGGCAGAGGACAGGGTGTAGTTGGTACCGGTTTCGCCAATAATCCAGGGCTTATAGGACCCGTACTTGGTCAAGTTGCACCCCAACTGGGTATAGCAACTGACCCAACTCCAACGGTCAGTAACTCTTACGGATTACAAGGTGCTTTCCGATTGGGTGACAGAGTTTCGCTCAGTGGCTTTGTATCTTATAGCGACGTCAGAGTGATTGGTGATGGGGATGGTGAAGTCTGGAGTTATGGATTAGGGGTAGCCTTCCCTGACCTAGGTAAGAGGGGTAACGTTTTGGGTATCTTCGCCGGTGCCCAACCCTATCTGGGAAGTCTCGAACTTGAGGGTACTCGGGTTCCAGTTGGTAAGGATCGACCCTACCACATTGAAGCTTTCTACAAGTACCAGCTGACGGAGAATATCTCCGTTACTCCAGGAGTTATCTGGCTGACAGCTCCCGGTCAAACCGAAGCTAACGACGACGCTGTTATCGGTACGCTCAGAACTACGTTCAGCTTCTAGTGGCACAAAAGCTAGGTGGCTGGGTTATATAGCTTGCCTAATATTGTGAAATGAAATCAGTAAAGCCTCGCTCAATGCGGGGCTTTTTTGTATGATTTATTACCTAATGCAATTTCTGGGCTGTGGTAGGATGACTGGAAAAATTAAGAAGGATGTCAATCTTTCTGAATAAGGTGTGTGTGAGGAAAAGAGGAAAGATGGCTAAATTTATCTGGAAATCGCTGGTATTCAGCCCAGCAGTTTTGGGGGCAGCATTGGTGGTTTCATCGGCAGCGATCGCTGCACAAACGCCTGCTGCTAAAGAAGTGATTCAGCCCCAAACGGTAGAGGCACTACCAGAATTGCAGCCAGTAGCGATCGCTACTGCGCCAGAAACCCCAACAGTCAGCTCAATCCCTGTATTTTCAGCTACCGCTGAGAAGTCAGAGTTAGAGCAGAAAGTTGTTGCGACGGAAGCGCCAGAACAGTTGGCAGTCGCACCCAGCCAGGAGCCAGCAACCGCCGACTCAGCTCAAGCACTAGGGGTAGAAACGATTGAAGGCACATCTTTGCCTGTCGTGCCAGCTGCCGACTCAAAGCTGGCTCAAACAGCTCCAGCAGGGAATACGGTTGGCAACAACAGCGTTTTAGAACAAATCAATCGCTACAGCCAGGAAGGAAATAACTCCCAAAGCCAAGTCACCAACGTCTCCCAACTGTCGGACGTGGAACCAACAGACTGGGCATACGAAGCACTGCGAAGCCTGGTAGAACGCTATGGATGTATAGCAGGATATCCAGATGGTACCTATCGGGGCAACCGGGCAATGAGCCGTTATGAATTTGCGGCAGGTTTGAACGCTTGTTTGCTGCAAATCGAAAAATTAATTGCCGCGTCTACAGCAGATTTCGTTACCAAAGAAGATTTGGCAACGCTGCAACGGCTGATCGATGAATTTGGGGCAGAACTGGCAACCCTCCGGACGCGGGTAGATAACCTGGAAGGACGGGTGACGTTCCTAGAAAACCATCAGTTCTCGACAACCACCAAATTGGTGGGTGAAGCGATCTTCGCTGTCACGGACGAGTTTAGCGATCGCGAGGACACTAATACCATTTTTGGCGATCGCGTTCGTTTAGACTTCCAAACCAGCTTCACGGGTCGAGATGTTTTGCACACCCGTCTTGCGGCTGGTAACACTACACCTTTTCAACCTAATGGTTCATTCGAGGGCAACCAGACCTTTGACCTTAATCCCGGTAACAACAACGATATCGCTTTAGATTGGCTGGCGTATGAGTTTCCCTTTGGAGCTTCCAAAGTCTACATTGCCGCTGCGGGAGGAATTCATGCCGACTACGCTCCCGTCCTCAACCCTTACTTTTATGACGGAGACGGAGGTACCGCCGCACTTTCGTCATTTGCTCAGCAGAGTCCTATTTATCGAATCGGTGGCGGTGCCGGTATCGGGATCAGGCTCGGTGTAGGTACAGCACCGATTCTCGGTCCTACTTCCTTGAGCCTGGGTTACTTGGCAGATAATGGCAATAATCCTGGCTCATTTACCAGACCTGATGGCGGAACCAGTGATTTTGGTCTATTCAACGGAGACTATTCGGCGTTGGCGCAACTGAATTTTACAGTTAGCGATCGCTTGGGCTTAGCTGCCACCTACGTCCACGGCTACCATAACGCGGGTGACGGGATTTTCGACCTTGGTGGAAGTCCGCGATCGGCTGGCGGTAGGCCGGTAACAGGTACTCTCGGAGCTAACGATCCAACTCTTGCAACTGGAACAGGCGCTCGGTTTCCATTAGTACTGGCTAGGGATACCGCACTGATCACTAACTCCTATGGTCTTGAGGCTGCCTTACGACTGAGCGACAGATTCTCCCTGAGCGGCTTCGTTGGTAAGACTGATATTAGCGCGGTTGAAAATAGTACCAGAGGCGAGGTCTGGTACTACGGATTAGGTGTGGCTTTCCCCGATTTGGGTAAGCGGGGGAATATCCTGGGAATTTTTGCAGGTGTAGAACCCTACTTGGCAGGTCTTGAAGTTCAAGGCAGCCCAGTCGGGATTAAGAACGATCTCTCTTATCACCTCGAAGGATTCTACAAGTACCAGCTGACGGATAACATCTCCGTGACTCCCGGCATCATCTGGATTACCGCTCCCAACCAAAATGACGATAACGAAGATGCCGTTATTGGCACGCTCAGAACAACGTTCAGCTTCTAGGGAGACGGAAGTAGTAGCCCGCACATTGCTAGGACAGGTGGTAATGGGTAAGGGGTGATTACTCCCTCTGTCCCTCTTCTCCCTTGAGCCCCTGCTCCCAGCTTTTGTGTCGTAAATTTTGCGAACCCGGTTATGCCCCGTATTAGCGGGGCTTTTTTATTGCCGAATGCTTAAACCGGCAAACTCCGGTGGAGAACCGGGGTATACTGGAATAGACGATCCCTCACACTCGATCTCAAGCTTGTGGAACTTTCCTGTAAAACAGAATATGCGCTGTTGGCTCTGTTAGAGCTAGCGTGTCACTACAACGACAACGAACCGTTACAAATTCGGCAGATTGCGGCTCAACAAAATATCCCCGATCGATATTTAGAACAGCTGCTGGCGACATTGAGGCGTGGCGGTTTAGTGCGTAGCCAACGTGGAGCAAAGGGAGGCTATTTGCTGTCGCGGGAACCTTGGAAAATTACGCTCTTAGAAGTTGTGAGTTGCCTGGAAGGATTGGATGCCAAACCTTCTGAGAACAACAACACTTCCAAAACGGTAGAAAGTGCCGTGGTAGAGGAAATCTGGCAGGAAGTACATCAAACAGCTAATTCGGTCTTACAAGGATACACGCTTCAAGATTTAGCAGAAAAACGGGATTCTAGGCGTCAGCTAGACATCATGTATTACATTTAAAAATTAAAAATTGAAAACTAAAAATTAAACATGAAGTATGCTTCTTTTAATTTTCAATTTTGCACTTTTTAATGATTGATGTTGACTTCTGACTCCTCATAACCAAGAAAAAAACTAAAATCTATGCGGATTGCTCAAAACATTACAGAATTAATCGGTCGGACGCCTTTAGTACAGTTGAACCGCATTCCCCAAGAGGAAGGCTGTTTGGCTCGGATCGTGGTGAAATTGGAGGGTATGAACCCAGCTGCCTCGGTTAAAGACCGCATTGGGGTGAGTATGATTAATGCGGCAGAAGAGCAGGGGTTGATCCACCCAGGCAAAACAATTTTAGTGGAACCGACTTCTGGGAATACGGGTATTGCTCTAGCGATGGCGGCAGCAGCCAGGGGCTATCGGCTGATCTTGACAATGCCAGACACGATGAGTACAGAACGACGGGCGATGCTGCGGGCTTATGGAGCAGAACTGGAACTGACCCCTGGCATTGAGGGGATGAGCCGCTGCATTCGTAGGGCGCAAGAAATTGTTGACAGCACGCCTAATGCTTATATGCTGCAACAGTTTAGCAATCCAGCCAACGTCCAGATTCACCGGGAAACCACTGCTGAGGAAATCTGGGAGGATACGGACGGGCAGGTGGATATCCTGGTCGCTGGAGTGGGCACTGGCGGCACGCTTACGGGTGTGGCAGAGGTAATTAAACCACGAAAACCGGGTTTTCAGGCGATCGCCGTCGAACCCATCAGTAGCTCAGTGTTGTCCGGCGGACGCCCTGGCCCCCACAAAATTCAGGGCATCGGTGCTGGGTTTATTCCCCAAGTGCTGAAAGTTGAGCTGATTGATGAGGTAATCGCGGTGACAGATGATGATGCGATCGCCTACGGTCGTCGTCTTGCTCGTGAAGAAGGACTGCTTTCCGGCATTTCCACGGGTGCTGCCCTCTACGCTGCCATCAAGGTCGCTCAGCGCCCCGAAAATGAGGGGCGATTGATTGTCATGGTGCAGCCTAGCTTTGGAGAACGCTACTTAAGTACACCCCTGTTCCAAGATCCAGAACCGCGAGTGCCAGCTGTGCTGGGTTGACGCTACAGTAACTGTTAGTGGTCATTAGTTAAAAGCTCATGAGCTATGAGTCATTAGTCATACCTCTACCTACTAATGACTCATGCCTCTGACAGAAAGCTATTTCCATGACAGATTCCACTCACTACGACACCCTTGATATTAGTCCCGCAGCGACTCCGGTACAGATCAAGCAAGCTTACCGGCGTCTAGTGAAGCTGTTTCATCCAGATGGTAATCGCGAAACAGCAAACCACGAGCAAATTGTCCGGATTAATGCTGCTTACGAAATACTGGGCGACCCTCAACAGCGGCAGTCTTATGACCAGATGCTGCTCAAAGATCGCCTGAGACACGAACAATCTGTTAACAATCATCCGTCGCGACGAGCCGAATCATCAGCGACATATACTTCGGCGCGATCGCAGCGATACCAGCAAGCCGATGCTTCGGCGCGATCGCAGCGGCAACAGCAAGCCGACACCGAAAACCGATACTACGCGCATCGACAACAGCAAGCCAACGCTGAAAACCGATACTACGCGCATCGACAGACAGCAATAGATGCCGACGAACAACTGGAGCAATGGCTTCAGAAAGTCTATGTGCCGGTCAATCGCTTGATCTGTCGCATTCTCAATCCTCTGGCAGACCAACTAGACCAACTTTCAGCCGATCCTTTTGATGATGAACTGATGGAACAATTTCAGGCTTACCTGAAAGAGTGTCGTAACTATCTCAAACAAGCTCAGCTGGCTTTTCGTTCTTTGCCTAATCCAGCCAATGTTGCTGGCGCAGCAGTTCACCTTTACTACTGCCTCAATCAAGTAGCAGATGGCATTGAAGAGTTAGAACTTTTTACGCTCAACTATGATGAAGGCTACCTGCACACAGGTCAAGAACTTTTTAGAATTGCCACTGGTTTGCGCTGCGAAGCGCAATACGCAGTCAAAGACATTGCTTAACCATTAAAAATTAAAAACTAGCTTTTTTTCTCGTTACCAGTAGGGGCTTTTTCTGTACCGTCCCCTACTGTGGTAACGGGGCTTGGATGAAAGTAAAGCCTCCCCAGTGCCCAAAACAAAAATAAAAATTTAAGAATTTCTCAATTTTTATTTTTTAGTTGTTTCTCTGGGATTCCAACGCATTACATCTGTCCAAGGAGCTTTTTTAACTGTAAAGTCACAAGACAAAATGTGAGTAACGGAATTGCCCGTCTCACTCGTAGACCTAAATAAATGCAGCACCAGCGTTAGAGAAAAGTGCAGCGTACTCTCAGGACTAGAGAGTTTTTTGAGTTTGGATGGATCAAAAAGGGACGCTGAGATTTTCAAAACATCGGTTTGCAAGTCGCGCTGGAGAACGTCTTCAACAGTTATTTTTTCTTTAAGAATTTTTCCAGATCCAATGAAGCTATAAACTTGACGCTGGGAGAGATCCAGAATCATGCTGGGCGTCAGGCGAATCACTCGCCGCGATCGCCCGTCGAAATCTGTCAGCGAACTGCGATCCCAGTCTACGTCAATTGAATGCTCCGCAGATTTATTGTCAATCTGGATCGATAGTTCGCGCAGTCGATCTAGTTGGTATCGCTTTTCCAGCTTAAATTGGATATCGACGCGATCTCTTAGATTTTGTGCTTCCAGTTGTCCATTTAAGGATTCTCGATCGAGATGGACTATCACTTGATTTCTATCTACCGATTTAAAAACTCGGTATAAAACGTAGGTGACACAGATGATGTAGACAGTCAAGATGAATAAATTGCGGTCATCCAAAATTAGTAATTAGTGATTGGTAATTGTTAATTGGGGAAAGTTTTTAATTACAAAGTTTATTTCTTGAGAAAAAAGAAACTTACTTATTTGTACTTTAGAATTAAGTAATTAAAAACAAAAATTTTTGTCTCCCATTAATTTTTAGCAAAAAATTACAGGCTATAAGAAAAGTAATTTATGAACATGATGCTAGTCATCCTTAACTGTGGAAAAATTATCAAACCAGCCGCGCCGCCAGAAAAAGTAAATTAAACCAGATGCGATCGCTATCATTAATGCCCAGCAAAGCGGATAGCCCAAATACCAGTTTAGTTCCGGCATATTGAATGGTGATTTTTCTGTATTAAAGTTCATGCCGTAGATTCCAGCAACAAAAGTGAGGGGAATAAAAATACTGGAAATCACAGTCAAAAGCTTCATGACTTCATTCATTCTGTTACCAACCGAGGACATATAAACATCCATTAACCCAGAGGATAGTTCTCGATATGTTTCCACCATGTCCATTACTTGAACCGCATGATCGTAACAGTCTCTTAGATAAATTCGGACTTCTTCACA
>NZ_JACJOQ010000430.1:0-3237 GCF_014695635.1 Coleofasciculus sp. FACHB-712
TTCGTAAGCAGTTGCTCCCAGCGCTACTTCTGCCTTGGGGTAACGCTCGAAAAAATCCCAAAAATGCCAAGGGAGTCGTCGCAGTTGGTTGTTTTCTATTTGCAGAATCAACCGCACTGTATCAGTTGGTAATAATTTTTCGAGTAATTTTTCTCGAATGGGGCGAAATGACTCAGCTTTGAGCCAGATTGTCAAACTATCTGCTAAGGTTTGAGCAGACTGGCGGCAAGCGTCAAGTAAATCTTTTGGAGAACCCTGAATAATTTGTCCTCCTCTTTCTTCCAAGCGAAACAGGAACGACAGACTGCGATAAATAGACTGCCAGTGTTCGTATTGTTCCAGTAACTGAGTTGCTGGGGGCAATTTACCTTTGGCACGGGTGGTAACAGCATGGTTGCCTTCTCCCCGAATTTCCAGCGTTGCTATTGCTCCCTGATGCAAGTCACCATCGATATCCAGGATGACTAACTTTTCCATTGCTGCCTGCTAGATGACAAAGGCTTCTGTGATGCTAGTATCTCCTAACGCTACTTTGACACTAAATTGTTCCCCCACTTGTCCTCTGAATTCATACTGCATGAAGGTGTCAGTCCCGCTAGCGATAATTTCTCTGAATACCTCCCCAGATTCTGTTAATACCATCAACTTCAGTTGATGTGGCAGTGTTATTTGTGGATTTACAGAACAAACTTGCAGATGGATGCTCAATCTTTCTGGGGTTTCTGGCTGGAGGGTGACTATTAAAACAACTGCATTTGTTTCCAACTCGATCCGCTTTGCCCGTCTCACAGTCGATCTGCGTAATGCTAAAAGGGGCGTTTGTGGCGTCAATACCTCCTCCACTGTTTGCCAACCAGACTCGAAGAAATTTTGTAACCAGTTGTTTAGCTGCGATCGCGTCTTGTCGGGTGCATCTGACAGCGCCGATTCGAGTTGATCTAGATACTCCATCAGTGCATCCAAAGATTGCAAGTCAGCCAGTTGCAGTTCCTCTGGCGGATTTTCAGTAGCGATCGCAGGGGCAAATCCTATCAGATGTGCTTCCTGTAAGTAGACTGGTTCTGTGGGAGTAGCACGCGCTCCAAACTGAACTGCCACATAGCCAACTCGGTCTTGCATCACTTCTGGCGGTAGTGTAACAGATGTCTCCCCAGGCAGCACCGGACGGCACTCTAATCTACCTAAGTTGGGCAACACCAGATCCGCCACATCAAACATGGCTCGCATACCAGGATGCCAGCTGTCGCTTGAGGTGAGATCCGGCTCGTATCTCAGCCATTTTAGATAGCGGTGAACCGCCCACACAGCCAGGGTATTGAGATATACCCGTACCCCTTTTTCAGGAGTCGCTTGCTCTTGTGCAAATTGTCGCGCCAGCTGATGGGCGGTGTCGCTGAGGGGAACGTTAAGAGAAACAGGTGCGGTGCTATTCATAAGTCTTCTTCTACATTTGGTTGATAGCCCAAACTTCTAGCGATCGCTTGGAGAAGCGGGAGTCCCTTGTTTTTCCAATGCCAGTTCAGGGTGTTGTAATTAATGTTGAGATCCCGTGCAACAAGAGCGAGTTTGTCGGGTGGATACTTTAACAGCAGGCGCTGGCTGAGGATTTGGCAGTTACACGCTGGATAAGCTTGGGGATGGCAACGCCGAAGTTTGCCTTCCGGATCTCGGTCAATATATTGCTTTAGCTGAACCCCAATTCTTTGATTTTTCCGCTGTTCCTGTTCTAGGCGGGTTTGGGCTTCTATTTCTAAAAGCGTACAGGGAACTGAAGCCGCCAAGCGATCGCCAAAAGTTTCGCTCCCCTCATCCCCCAAGGGCACATCAAGCGAGAGGGGTGGTTTCCTCAGTTGTTCTTGAAATTCCGCTTGAGGATTCTTGGGATTTTTGGCGCGAGTCTGCTGGGAGGAATGCAAGTCGCGCACTTCATATTTCAGGCGTAATTTCAGGTTAATCCAAGCCACCAAACTCTTCTCTAAAGAAGGCTGTCTGGGTTCAAATTCGTGTATTTCATCAGCCAATTTCAGCAATGTATCATCCAAAGCTTCCAAGTAATCCGGGTGAGCGGATCTCGCCAATCCTGGCAATTGCTGAATTTCTATCAACAGCTGATTCATCGCTTTTCGCCAGCTAAGGCTCCCAGATGGATGCTGACGGACTGCTTCAATTAGTTTGCCAAGCCGCTCATCCCGTTCGTTCATAACAGGGAATTCAGTAAGATTCTCTCCTCTGGGTGTTGAGTCCTATCGAATCCGTCTTCGCTTTTCACAGATTTTATAAACTTTTGTAACAAATATCGGGGATATCCCCACAAGTTTGAGGCAGGTGCCTGAGAGATTTGTAGAGCGATACCTGAATTGATAGGAGGAGATGCCATGAATCATTTTGCGATCCTAATGCACTTTTTGCGCGATCGCCAGAAATTTCTGGAAGAGATTAGTAAAGGGATAAGACTTGAAAACAAGATTGTTTCCTTATTAATTAGTAGTTCCGCGTTTTTTGCACTTTATGGAGCAATTATCGGTTCGTTTAGTGGCGGATTGCAAATGGTTGCTTCAGCAATTAAACTACCTGCTTTGTATTTAATCACGTTGGCTATTTGTTTGCCTACTTTATATTTTTTCGATGTGATTACTGGCTCCAAGCGCAGCTTTGGACAATACCTAGCGTTGCTGTTAGCGTCTATGTCAATCATTGGCGTGATGCTGTTCAGTTTTGCACCCATTATCCTGTTTTTCCGTCTTTCCATTAACGACTATCGATTTTTTCAGCTTTTGAATGTACTGGTTTTTACGATTACTGGTTTGATAGGTATTAATGGTTTTTACCGAGGCATGATATTTATCAACGAACAAGATTCTGATAACCCGAAAAAACGCACAGTAATGATTCGAGGTTGGTTAGTGCTATATGGCTTTGTCGGGAGCCAACTGGGATGGACACTCAGACCTTTTTTTGGAACTCCTGATAAACCTTTCGAGCTATTTCGTAATATTGAAAGTAACTTTTATTTTCACATTTGGCACGTAATTAGTAGCGCACTAGGTTTTCGTTAAGCACGTAACAGGAAGCAACTGATATGCAAGCTGACTTAGAAAATTTGCAAATAACAGCAGAGGATCTTGAGAACCTAGTTGATTTAGATACTAGCACTGCCCTAGCAGTTGATATCTATAGAGGGTTGACCCTCAAAAATCCCAAGCAGATGCTATCAGTTCTCCTGACAGAAATATTGAT
>NZ_JACJOQ010000431.1:0-9756 GCF_014695635.1 Coleofasciculus sp. FACHB-712
GCGATCGCACTTTCTTGTGCAGATCCAAGCCTCCGAAACTGCTTCGATCTGCGCTTCCCTGCTGGCAATCATCATCTTTGCTTAACCTGTAGATTACCAAAGCCTTACCTTTACCTAAACTTACAGAACTAGCATAAAGATCGGCAGGGGTAGCATTTTAATTTTGTAAATACGCTATCTTGTAGAGTTGGTTTTCATCTGCTCTAGTTCATTTCTACTTCCTGGCAGTAAATAAAACGACAATAACCGCCAGGAAAGAACATGCACCTAGCATTTTTGACAATTCTTCAGCGTCAGCTTTTTAAAGACTCAAAGATTCAGTATGTTTTCTCCAATGCATTCAACACGACGGGCTTTTCTCGTTCCCTTTATTGCCCTCTCACTGAGCGTGACTGCCTGTCAGTCGCCAAACACAACTCCTTCCACCAGTCCAACGGCAGGAACCCCTGGTAGCGCCACTCCTGCCGCAGCAAACGGTGGTGGCGGTGGCAACGTCTCCTTAACTGGTGCCGGTGCCAGTTTTCCAGCTCCCTTGTATCAGCGGTGGTTCTCGGAGTACAACAAGCAAAATCCCAACGTCCAAGTCAGCTATCAATCAGTTGGTAGCGGCGCTGGTGTGGAACAGTTCACCCAGGGAACGGTGGACTTTGGTGCCAGCGATACGGGGATGAAACAGGAGGAAATCACCAAGGTTGGCAAGGGTGCTGTGTTATTACCCATGACAGCAGGCAGCATTGTTCTAGCCTACAACCTGCCCGATGTCAAAGGTCTCAAGCTACCGCGTGCAGTTTACACCGATATCTTCTTGGGCAAAATCAAGAAGTGGAACGATCCCAGAATTACCCAAGCCAATCCTGGGGTGAATTTACCAGACAGGGAGATTACTGTTATCCATCGCTCCGATGGTAGCGGTACTACAGCAGTCTTCACCAAACATCTGAGTGCGATTAGTCCGGCATGGAAAAGTGGTCCTGGCGACGGTAAAACTGTCAACTGGCCTGTCGGCGTGGGTGCCAAAGGCAACGAAGGCGTCACCGCTCAACTCCTGCAAAGTGATGGTGCCATCGGTTATGTCGAGTACGGCTACGCCAAGCAACAAAATATCCCTGTAGCGGCGCTGGAAAATAAAGCGGGCAAGTTTATTGAACCCTCCAGCGAAAGCGCGGCTAACACGCTAGCCGCAGTGACTCTGCCCACAGACTTGCAAGTTTCTATCACCGACCCAACGGGCGAGAATTCTTACCCAATTGTCACCTATACCTGGGTCATGGCTTACAAGACCTATGAGAATCCTGACGAGGCAAAAGCCCTCAAGGATGTCTTGAAGTGGTCGTTAAACGAAGGACAAAAGTACAGTGAAGAGCTAGGATACGTGCCTCTTCCCCAGCCTGTTGTAGCCAAAGTTCAAGCAGCAGTGGATACCATCAAGCCGTAAGTTTCAGCGTTAGATATTGCCCGAATCGGCAAGAGGCTAATCCTTTCTGAACCAGAATGTTAGTCAAGTAGGGACTGCTTACCCTACTTGACTATGAAGACTTAACAATGAAGTTTTTGGGATTGGAGAGTGAGAATCTAGAACTTCCAATCCTGAATTCCCCTAGCACTATATTGCCTACAAAAGTAAAAACTTGGGAAAATTCAGAGATTCCCGGTAGACGTATACCTAGCTCTTGATATAAGATTAAAGGCTGTGACTTTTTGGCGAAACCAATGAACGCTCAGGAAATCATCCGCTCAATTGAAGCGGAGCATCTGAAAAAAGAGTTGCCCATTATCCATGTGGGCGACACCGTTAAGGTTGGGGTAATTATCCAGGAAGGCGGTAAAGAACGGACGCAGCCCTATGAAGGCGTCGTTATTGCCAAGGGCGGTAGCAGCATTAACTGTACGATTACCGTACGGCGGGTATTTCAGGGAGTAGGCGTTGAGCGGGTATTTCTGCTCCATTCTCCCCGAGTTGAAAGCATCAAGATTATTCGTCGGGGTAAGGTGCGTCGTGCTAAACTATACTATCTGCGCGATCGCGTTGGGAAAGCCACTCGCGTTAAACAACGCTTTGACCGTAGCCTGTAGTCCAATTTGGACAAGGCTATTCCCGATTGACGCCGCTAGGGGTTAAACTTAAATAGAGAAAAGTTCAGCCTCTCGCTCTCAAATCCACCTGTGCGCTCTTAGTTCAGTTGGTAGAACGCAGGTCTCCAAAACCTGATGTCGGGGGTTCAAGTCCTCCAGGGCGCGCTCTCATCACAAAACAGGACTGAGAACTGAAGAGTGTTCGCGAAGTAGCGCAACAGCGCTAACAGAGTGAAAACTTAGAGGGACTCAGAACTTAGGCATCAAAGCTCTGCCCGAAAGCATTCCTGTGGTTGCATAGTCAGCCTCAAAAACGTTTACTTTCGGGTAGACTTGTGTTGTGTAGGTGGTTCATCAGTATTGCCTAAGTCAGGTGCTAGACCCAACGATTGCATCGGTATCTGCGTAGATTGGCAGCACATTAGGCTGTACACAGCTAAAAGCGGTAGAAATGAACTGCTCAAGAGCTGTATTAACGGGAGAGATATTGTGGCAAAGAAAAACGAAGCCGAGAGCGAAGCAAAAACAACTGGGTTTAATATATCAACCTTTTTTCAGGAAACCAAAGACGAACTGAATAAAGTCGTCTGGCCCAGTCGGCAGCAATTGCTCAGCGAATCTGCTGCTGTGCTGTTAATGGTAACTCTTTCGGCAGTTTTAATTTATCTGGTTGATGGTTTCTTTGCTTGGGCAGCAAAGCAGGTGTTCGGATGAGTTTTGCAACCGACAATCCACAGGATTTCAATCAACTCGAAGACACGTCAGATGGCTCGGTAAAATCCCGGTGGTACGCTGTTCAGGTGGCATCTGGATGTGAAAAGCGTGTCAAGACAAACTTAGAACAGCGGATTCAAACTCTTGATGTTCGCGATCGCATTCTCCAGGTGGAAATTCCTCAAACTCGCACCCTGAAAATGCTCAAAGATGGCACTCGCAAGGAGTCGGAAGAAAAAGTTTTTCCCGGCTACGTGCTAGTCCGGATGCGGCTAACTCCTGGGGCAGATGGTGAATTGGAGATGGACGATGAAGCTTGGCAGGTTGTCAAGAACACCCCAAACGTGATTAACTTTGTCGGTGCAGAACAGAAACGCCGTTACGGACGGGGACGCGGACACGTTAAACCCTTGCCGCTGAGTTTTTCAGAAGTCGAACGTATCTTTAAACAAGCTACCGAGCAAGAGCCAGTAGTGAAAACTCATCTGGCTACAGGAGATAAAATTATTGTCCTTTCTGGTGCGTTTAAAGATTTTGAAGGCGAGGTCATTGAAGTCAGCCCAGAAAGAAGCAAGCTGAAGGCGTCACTATCCATTTTTGGACGCAATACGCCGGTAGAATTGGAGTTTAATCAGGTTCAGAAACAAAGCTAAATAGTTAAGATGGCAAAGAAAGTTGTTGCAATCATCAAGCTAGCTCTTAATGCGGGCAAAGCTAACCCTGCCCCGCCAGTGGGACCAGCGCTCGGTCAGCACGGGGTCAATATCATGGCGTTCTGTAAAGAATACAACGCCAAAACAGCGGATCAAGCTGGGATGGTAATTCCGGCAGAAATCTCAGTCTATGAAGACCGCAGTTTTACCTTTGTTCTTAAAACACCACCGGCATCCGTTCTGATTCGTAAGGCAGCTGGCATTGAGCGAGGCTCCAACGAACCAAACCGGAAAAAAGTGGCGTCAATTTCAAAGGCACAGTTGCAAGAAATTGCTCAAACTAAAATGCCGGATCTCAATGCCAACGACATTGATGCGGCAATGAAAATTGTGGAAGGAACTGCCCGGAATATGGGCGTTACTATTAACGAATAGCGATTCTTTGATTCGCTAATTGCAAGCAAGCGGAAAGCTGGCAACGTAAACCCAATCGGGGGAGAGGTAACATCTCGTTAGTGACCCCAGGAGAAAAATATGGCAAAGAAAGTATCCCGTAGGCTCCAAGAGCTGCAAAAGAAAGTCGAAGATCGACCCTACGAACCCACAGAGGCTCTCAACCTTTTAAAAGAGACAGCCACTGCTAAGTTTCCTGAATCTGCTGAGGCGCATATCCGCCTGGGAATCGATCCCAAATACACCGACCAACAGCTGCGAACAACCGTGGCTTTGCCTAAAGGAACTGGACAAACGATTCGAGTTGCCGTAATCGCCAGAGGGGAAAAGGTACAAGAAGCTAGCAATGCCGGTGCTGATATTGCCGGTTCCGAAGAGCTGATTGACCAAATCCAAAAAGGCATGATGGATTTTGACCTGCTGCTGGCGACACCGGATATGATGCCCCAGGTAGCAAAACTGGGACGTTTGCTCGGACCCCGTGGCTTGATGCCCAATCCCAAAGGTGGGACGGTGACGTTCGATCTGGTGCAAGCGATTGCTGAATTTAAAGCCGGTAAGTTAGAATTCAGAGCTGACCGTACTGGGATCGTCCACGTTTTGTTTGGCAAGGCTGCCTTCCCAACTCAAGATTTGCTCGTGAATCTTAAGGCGTTACAGGAAACGATTGACCGTAACCGTCCTTCTGGAGCCAAGGGTCGCTACTGGCGCACAGTGTACATATCTGCGACAATGGGGCCATCGATTGAAATTGACATCAACGCCCTGCGCGATCTAAAGCTGACTGAAGCTGCCTAAGATTCAGCCCTGTAGGGGCAAGGGTTTCCCACCCTTACAGGAGCAATCGATTGAGTAAACAACAGGAGCAAGATTTAAAGTTTTCAGCCCAATTAACTGAATAGCACGCGCCGGAGACAGCAGGAGCTAATGGCTTAATTTCCTGCCTAGGTTTGCGACTTTACCGCATTAAGGTCAATCTTCTCGCCACACGCAACATGGCAGAAGCTGCACCAAAAATGCGAACCCTGAAAAGGGTTCCTTGGGATATTGCGTAACCCCGGCTCAACCGCTGGGGTTTTTAATTGGGCTTTTTTAGGTTTGGCATTCTGCATTTTCTAAAGGAGGTGAAAGATACATGGGTAGAACGCCGGAAGATAAACGGGCGATGGTCGCTGAAATCAAAGAAACTTTAAATGTAGCTCAGCTGGCAATCGTCATCGATTACCAGGGGTTATCAGTTTCGGAGATTATGGACTTGCGGCGGCGGCTGCGTCCCAGCGGCACCGTTTGCAAGGTAAGCAAGAACAAGCTGATGGGAATTGCCATTGAGGGTGATTCCAACTGGCAACCGATGTCAGAATTCCTTAAAGGTTCTTCTGCTTTCTTGCTAGTCAAGGACGATTTGAGCGGCGCAATTAAGGCTTACCAAGACTTCCAAAAAGCCACTAAGAAGACAGAACTTCGTGGTGGTGTAATGGAAGGTCGAGCTTTGAGCCAAGCTGACATCAAAGCGCTGGGAGATTTGCCTTCCAAGGAACAACTCATGGCGCAAATTGCTGGAGCTATCAATGGCTTGGCAACCAAGATTGCTGTGGCTATCAACGAAGTTCCAGCTTCGCTGGCAAGAGGACTACAAGCGGTCTCCGAGCAGCAGCAAGAAGGTGGCAACGGCGAAAGCGATGCAACTGCTACTGCCTCAGCGTCTGAGGAATAAATTGGCGGTTACAGGTACAAAGTCTGCCGATGAAGGCAGCTACCTAAACGCCTAAAGAATGGATTCGCGGCTACACAAACAAAGCCTGCCTAGGCAGGCTGTAACAAAAATAACGTTACTGGAGTTTTGAAATGTCTGCTACAACTGACCAAATTCTCGATCAACTAAAATCACTGACTCTGCTGGAAGCTTCTGAACTCGTTAAGCAGATTGAAGAGGCTTTCGGCGTTAGTGCTGCTGCCCCTGCTGGTGGAATGATGATGATGGCGGCTCCTGGTGCTGCTGCTGCTGCGGAACCCGTTGAAGAGCAAACTGCGTTTGACGTGATTCTGGAAGATGTCCCAGCTGATAAGAAGATTGCCATTCTTAAGGTAGTCCGCACCATCACGGGTCTGGGTCTGAAGGAAGCTAAGGACTTGGTAGAATCTACTCCCAAGCCAGTTAAAGAAGGCGCTGCCAAAGAAGAAGCTGCTGATATCAAGAAGCAGTTGGAAGAAGCTGGTGCGAAGGTAGCAGTTAAGTAAAAGGCTAATGGCTAATGGCTTTTTTCAATGAGCCATTAGCCATTCAGTAGGCGGGATTAATTATTTGTAGGATGGGAAAGCGATCGCGTAACTCATGCAGATTTGGGGTTTCCTTGCGTTTTTCCAACTAACCTACGAAAATCTACGAAAATCTTCAATTTAATTGCATCCGCCTACTTAGCAAAAAATCACCGAATAGAAATGAAGTAATTTCCTGAAGCTAAACAGGAATTACGATTCAGGAGTATAAAGAAGGCTCCTTTTTTTTTGAGGTGATTTTTTAGGTAATCTAATCCCTCTTTTGTTCCTAGGGGGAATTCCGGGCGACCATGCGATCGAAGACTAAACGAGACATTTTGGGAAAAATTGTCTTATTTTGGGCGTAAGCGGCATCGTCACCAAAGACTGTCAAAATATAAACGGTGCTACCATCTCTGGTTGCGACGAATGCCGCTTCTTGGCGCGAAAAAGAAGTCCAACCCGCCTTTGAGTAAAAATCAATATCCACATCAGACAAAGCCTCGCCAAAAAATTCCTGGATGGGGTTGAAGTCACCCCAGGTTTTTGACTCTAGTGTCCTCATTTCTGGACGCAAATCTCTTCTCAGCCATCCGCACATTTTTTCGCTGGCAGTTGAGGAAACAGCCTGTCCAGTTCCACACATTTCGTACAGGAGTCTAGCTGCCTGATCGGTTGTTATCTTATTCCGAATGGGGTCTTTGGGATCGCCTCGCATTTGCAAATCAATCTCTAGAGGCTCTGGAAGCCTTAGGTAGGGGATTGGATAAGTTTTTTGGCTAATATTAATGTCTTTGTAGCCTGCTTCTCTAAAAAAATGATTAACTTGTTGACGCTTATCTAGCCATATTTTAAACTCTTCATCATTTTCTATTTTCGGTCTAGATTGCGTATCGGTTAACAGGTCAAGGATGACGCTAGATGCCTCGTTATCAGACTCCTTGATCATTTTGGACAGATATAGAGAAAATGCACCTTCGTCTGCCCAAATACCATTTTCTATCTGGCCATAGAGAGCCACCATCCAAAACATTTTGATGACGCTAGCAGGATATCTCAAGGTATCTTGTTTATATCCGGCAATTTCACCCGTTTTAACATCGATTAAGGTAATAGATAAAGGCTTTGTGGGTAAGTCTTTCTCAGTTGCCAATTTCACAACCTCATCAACAATTTCTTCCAACTCCTGGCTCTGTTTAAAGTTCGGCGGAGTCTTGACGTTGTAGACAAGTTGTGAGCTATTACGTCCGGGTAGGCGAGATGGAAGAGGTAATAATGCAGTTTTAACCCAAGGGGGAAGTACCGGCAAGGTAGAATTTAGTTGCTCGGATACGACTGCTGGACGCTGAGTTAACAACCGATTTAACGTTAATCCACAAGTTGTAAAGATTGTAGCGGAGGCGATCGCTAAAGCCGCAAATCGCAGCCGTCGCACCCGTCTCTTGACTTGATGGGCACGAGCTGCACGTCTGGCTTTAAATTTGGCAATTTGTTGGGCACGTTTATGCGGTTTTGGTTGTGGTTGCTGACCCACGAGCTACACCTTACGGTTTTTAAGTTTTCCTGATTTCCAGTTTTAAATAATTTTGAACAGAGCAACTGCACGGGTATTTATTGAATTTCCCTGATCGTTTTGTATTCAAGTATTTTCCATTTGCTGTCTACTGATTGCAAAGTGTATCGCACCAGTCGAGTTTTGAAGTCAGTTTCGTTGGGGTCGATATTACCGTTTTTATAGAGAGTACGTTCTTCAGTTACCCTGATTTCGATAGTTGCGCGATCGCCATCCACAATAAATTGTTCAACATCTCCGACTTTTTGAACGCCGTATTGGTAGTAAGCATTGTTATTCTCTAGCCAAGCCATTGAGCCGCCCTTACTAACGGTATTCTCATAGAGTTGTCCCGTGGTCAGTTCGGCAGCAAGTTCACGATTAAAGGGGGGAGCGAATATTTCTCGCTTACTGTTTACCCACCGATTAATTAACGCGACAGCTTCTTGTTGAGCTTGCTGAGGGTTTTCTATATTGGGAGAACGGTTAGCAAAAAAACTTGGTAACTTTCCAGTTGTGAATAAAATACCACCCAGAATTGCTACCCCAATCGCACTGCCTAAAATTACTGCCTTCTGCCAATCTCTTGAATCGGAGATAGTTCTGGTGGCAACAGGTTGGGAGGATGACACCGCAGCGGTTTGTAAAGAAGCAACTTCAGGAGGGTAAGAAGGCACCGTGGATGGCTGATAAGTGTTTTCTGGGGGTGGAGAAACGACTGACGGAGGAATGTAAGGAACTGTGGGGGGAATTGGAGAGACTGGAGTTTCTAAAGCATGAAGCATTTCTTGGACATTCGTATAGCGATCGCTCGGATGAGACTGAATCGCCTTATCCAGCACCGCCAGCAAACTGGCGCTAACATTCAAAGTGTACTGATGCCACAGAATCTCGCCGCTGTCACGATCGATATTTAAGGATTGAGGGAGTTTTCCGGTCAGTAGATAAATCGCCGTCAAACCCAAACTATACAAGTCACTCGAAAAAAGTGGGCGTCCGATTGCCTGCTCGCTAGGCATAAATCCAGGCGTTCCAATTACAATTGAGCTGATGGTACGCCCCTCAGAATTGATGATGGTGCCCATCGTTTCTTTCACCGCCCCGAAATCAATTAAGACGGGTTTGGTATCCCGTTTTCGCACAATCACGTTGGCTGGCTTAATATCTCGATGGACAATCCCTTTGTGATGCACGTAATCTAGGACAGGTAATAGATTTACCAAAATTTCCCGCACCGAACTCTCGCTGAGTGATCCCTGCTGTTGCACCATTTGAGCCAGCGTTTCCCCCTCAATCCATTCCTGAACTAGGTAGAACTGATCGCCAGCCGCAAAGTAAGCATACAGCCGGGGAATCTGGTAATTGCCTTCGCCCAACTCTTCTAAGATGGCGGCTTCGCGTTGGAATCGATCTTTAATTAGCTGGTACTGGGGATTATTCGTCACCGGCTTGAGTCGCTTGATCGCGCACCGGCGACCCGAAGGCATATGGATATCTTCTGCCAGAAAGGTTTCGCCAAACCCACCAGCGCCCAGCGTCTGAATTATGCGATAGCGATTGTCCAACAGCGTTGGCATCATTGGCCTTCACCGCGTAAGGTTTTCTTTAGAAGATAACATCAGGTATTCAGGACATTTCTAGCAGTTTCAGCAAAATTTACCAATAGTTAAAGAAGGATAAAGAAGGAGAAACCTCGGAAAGGTTTCATTTTCCTAAAAAAAGTTACCCACTTTCAGAGAATGCAATGACCAGCCAATCAGGGCAGCGGACTGTTATCAGCACCAATCCCTATCTGGTGCTAAATAATCAGGGGCAGATTTTACCACCTTTAGAAATGACAGCAGACCGACACATACTGGGACGCGATCGCGCTTTCGCCGATCTAATTGTTCCAGATGATTGGCGCGTCATCTCCGCTTGCCAAGCCGTCTTACATAGAGATGGGGATGACTATTACATTTATGACGGCGATGGACGCAAACCCAGTACCAATAAGTTGTTTGTAGATCACCGATTGATTACGCCCACAGAAGGCTATCGCCTGGAAAATGGCAT
>NZ_JACJOQ010000432.1:0-2295 GCF_014695635.1 Coleofasciculus sp. FACHB-712
TTGGCTGAGCGCTATCGGAATCGACGGCGGCACTTTACGCGCCGAGTGCATCTACTCGCAGGCATCATCAACTTTGAGCTAGCTCTGGTTAGCTGATTCGTGCAAGAGGTCTAATCTATCAACTCTCTTCTAAATTCATCGCCGCTAGAAAAGCTTGCTGACTGACTGTTTGATAAACAGTGTCTAAATATTGCATCACCGGCTGACTAGAACCGGATGCGAGGGTAATCGATCCGAGTACATTTAATACAGTGTCACCAGTCGGTGCAATTACGACCAGTGAAGAATCTAGCGGTTCGTCGTATTGCCAGAATTGCTCAATTTTTAGCGGGATTGTTGGTAGGGATGAAGTACCCTCGTTCGATGGCTGGGATGTCTCATCTGTGGGAATTTCAGTCTCAGCAGTTTCAGAGGTACCGCGTCTTAGCTTGCGTAAGGTATCGAGGATTTGTTCTTTGGGGCGTCCCCGCAACTGGAAGATGACGAAAGGATCTTCACTGAAGCGATCGCCTAACTGATAATAAACTGCACCAATGTGTTTGCAGGGAATTTCTTTATCCGGGCAACTGCACCGTGCATGGATATCAGACAAAGTAAAGGGAAATATACTCAAACCATTGGCGGTAAACACTTCTTGAATGTTAGGCGGCATTTCTCCCGCCAATAATTGGGCAGAAAAAATCGCCCGTTGAGACATCGTTTCAATCACGTAATCCCACTGTTCATCCGTAAAAGGGTCTAGGGATAGGGAAACTTGATAGGGTTCCGGTGCCGTACCTTGCACTTTTGCTAACACCTTTGGACCTTTAAACTCAATGCCAAGAACATTTCCCTGCATTGCATAATTTCGTGCCCTTTCCAATCGCTTTTTGAAGCGGGATTTCTCTAATAGATCAATCCATTCTTGGACCCACCATTCACGGCTTTGAATTTCGTAATTGTTCATACTATGGCTTATTTGTTATTCGTCATTTATCTAGAAAATCTAACTAATGACTGATGACTCTGGACTGGCTCATTCATCATCAATTACAGCAGTCCGATCCAGCAGTAATAAATTGCGGAGTTGGTCAGTATTCAGTTCTGTAATCCACTGTTCACCGGCACCCACCACTTGCTCTGCCAATGCTTTTTTACTTTCAATCATTTCATTAATTCTTTCTTCCAGGGTGCCGGTACAGGTGAATTTATGTACCTGTACATTCCGGGTTTGACCAATCCGAAATACCCGATCCGTTGCCTGATTTTCGACGGCTGGGTTCCACCAACGGTCGAAATGAAAGACATGATTCGCACGGGTTAAATTGAGACCCGTTCCCCCAGCTTTTAAAGAAAGAATAAAGATTCTCGGACCTTCTGGGTCGTTCTGGAATCGGTCAATCATTTCCTCCCGTTGTTGTTTGCGGGTGCCTCCATATAAAAACAGGGTTTGCCAGCCTAGATGTTTCTCTAAATAAGGTTGCAGAAGTTTTCCCCACTCGGCAAATTGAGTGAAAATCAAAGCGCGATCGCCTTCTAATAAAGCTTCCTCCAACATCTCTTCTAAACGCTGAAGTTTGCCAGAGCGACGCTGTGCTACCAGTTCTTTTTCCTTTAAAAATTGGGCGGGATGGTTGCAGATTTGCTTTAATTTTATCAACAAAGCTAAAATGATTCCCTTTCGCTGCACGCCTTCGCTGGCTTCAATTTCAACTAGCGATTCTTCCACCAATTTTTGATAGAGTGCAGCTTGTTCGGCAGAGAGTCCGCAGAATACAGTCATTTCCTGCTTTTCAGGCAAATCTTGAATGATATTACGATCGCTTTTCAGGCGTCGCAGAATAAAAGGACTAACCAGCGATCGCAATGTCTGCAACGAAGCCACATCTCCATATTTTTCAATCGGCAAGGCAAACCGGCGTTGAAAGAAATCTCGCGTTCCCAAATACCCCGGATTCAGGAAATCTAAAATTGACCACAATTCTGCCAAGCGATTTTCTACTGGCGTTCCTGTCAGCGCAATCCGGAATCCTGCTTTTAACTGACGCACTGCTTGCGATTGCTTCGCCTGGGGATTCTTAATATTTTGAGCTTCATCCAGCACCACACCCCGCCAAGAAACACTTTGAAGGTCTTTGGCATCCCGAAACGCCAGTGAATAACTGGTAATGACCAAGTCTTTGCCCTTAACGGCTTTTGCCAGCGCTTTCCCTTTCGGTCGTTTATCCCCGTGATGGACGACAACTTTCAGCGTGGGGCCAAATTTCTTAACTTCTCGTTCCCAGTTCCCCAAAACTGAAGTCGGGCAAACTAATA
>NZ_JACJOQ010000433.1:0-6106 GCF_014695635.1 Coleofasciculus sp. FACHB-712
CTTTGCCATCATAATCCTTATTGGGGTAAACGTTATTTTGCGGCTGATTGGCAAAATTGGAATGTCGATCGCGCTTTCATTCAAATTTATAACGATGCTAACTTCAACCAAGAACTAGATTACGCCGAAAAGTATGAGGGAGTAGCTATCTCAGATAAGCAGTTGTATCGCTTAAAAGAATTGGTTAATAACCCCAAAATTAAGAGTATTTTGGTTTTTCCCTCTTCCGGAAAACCAGAAGAGACTGCTGCTCTTCTCAAAAATGCTATTTCAGTCACTAAGTAGGGCAATGATTTCCGCAGTTTGCCTCTAACTTCTTGACGATACATGATTGAATAATTTAAGCTTTCTCAGCAGCCCCAAAACGGAAAACTGAGAGAATGTTTACCTAACGCCTGCTTCCAATGGTTCTGTAACTGTGAAAAGTAACGTAAGAAGCAGGTGCGAGCGCCCTTCTTTCTGCCCAAGGATGATTGCGGATCTTCAATAATTTTAGGCCTAGAAGGACGCGATCGCATCTTTCTATAAATGTTTCAAAACGTGTGGGCAGAAGCCCACCATACAACAAAACTAGCTATTTCTTCCAGGGGAGTTTAGTCCCCATTTCAGTCAGCGCCGAGAAGATGAGATAGAAGACGAGTACGCCAACACCGGCAAGAAAAAGAACGATATCGTTGTCCATTCTGATAGCAGGGTAAATAGTAAGTACCAGAATCAATAATCGCAAAAAAGGTAACTCTAATAACTGCTTTAAGCTTTTCTTTTCACGGATAAAGTGTCCCGGTGTCACATTCATTCGGTTAACCCCATAAACTAAGGATAGCCATGCAAAGCTATACCAGTCATGCCAGAAGCTCAACTACCGAATATCGATCTCACACAAGAAAAAGTTTGGAAGCAGCTTGTCCTAAACGCACCTGTACTCTCAAGTAATACTTCTGCGTGGTCAGGTATTCACTTCGCTTATCATCGACAGTCTGCTCACGAACTTCCTGAATGTTGCTTTGCCCAGCATATTATCACCATCTGTGTTGGGCAATTCGAGATAAGACTAAAAAGAAATGGACACTGGCAGAGTGAGCGCTATACAGATGGTGATGTTGGTATTTTTCCCGCCAATCAATCAGATTTAATCGCTAAATGCGATCGCAAAGCTGAGTTTATTAATCTTTATCTTGAACCAGCAACATTTGCTCGTGTTGCGTATGAATCAGTTGATGCAGATCGAGTAGAGATAGTGCCGCAATTCAGAGTACACGATCCGCTGATTCAACAAATTGGCTTATCACTGAAAACTGAACTTGAATCCGGTGGAGTAGATAGTCGTCTGTATGCTGAGTCTATGGCAACTGCTCTCTCGGCTCATTTGCTACAGCGATACTCTGTCAAGCGATCGCTCGTTCGAGACTACACAGGCGGATTACCGCTTCACAAGTTAAGAGAAGCGATCGCTTACATCAACGACTATTTAGATCAAGACTTGATGTTGGCTGAAATTGCCGCCACCGTTCAGATGAGTCCACATTACTTTGCCAGCTTGTTCAAACAATCTACCGGATTTGCACCGCATCAATATGTAACCAAATGTCGGATTGAGAAAGCTAAATTGCTGCTAGCTAGGCAAGAGTTGACAATTGCAGAAATACTTCAGCAAGTAGGTTTTAAGAGTCAGAGCCACTTTACCAGAGTCTTTCGTCAATATACTACAACTACGCCAAAAGCCTATAGGGACGCTCTCTAAGATTTTTGGAAGATTAGAACATTTTCAGAAGAATAGGCAAGACAGCAATAACAAGCGATCGCTAAACTGAACAGTCATAAGCAAATAACTCGCTTTACATGGCAGCAGTGGAGTTTGTGATATGACAGGAATCAAGAAGAAACCCGATCTGAGCGATCCAAAACTGCGGGCAAAGCTAGCTCAAGGGATGGGGCATAACTACTATGGAGAACCAGCTTGGCCTAACGATCTGCTTTATATTTTTCCAGTAGTGATTTTAGGAACCATTGCATTGTGTGTAGGGCTGGCAGTTCTCGATCCAGCGATGGTAGGAGAACCGGCAAATCCTTTTGCGACTCCTCAAGAGATTTTGCCAGAGTGGTATCTCTACCCAACGTTTCAAATATTTCGCGTTGTTCCTAACAAACTATTGGGAGTTGTACTCAATGCTTCGATTCCCTTGGGCTTAATCGTAATTCCTTTCATCGAAAACGTTAACAAGTTCCAAAACCCATTCCGTCGCCCAGTTGCCACAGTTGTTTTCTTAGTGGGTACCTTAGTTACACTCTGGCTAGGAATTGGTGCTACTTTACCGATTGACAAATCCCTGACTTTGGGTTTGTTCTAAAGTTGCTGAAGCGTGGTGATTATTTCAAAGCGATCGCCTCCAGCACCGAAATCTAGCAGAGAAAGCGCGATCGCTTATTGTTCTAAACTTCCAAAGACTGGTATCTGTAAAAAACTGAGCGATGAGACTGAGTACTGAATTTCAGACTTTTAGAAGATTCAATCACTATCAGAGGATAGAGGCTACGGAGTCTTTGCTTTTTGTAAAGTAGGTGTCAGTCTAAAGTTTAAAAGTTACCAAAATCTATGGCAGTACCAGGCAAAGAAGGTTCAGGCACAGACCCAATGAGTGAAGCGATCGCTACAGCAATTCAGTTTGCTAAATTGGCTTCTGATACATTGCAGTCTACTGCTGAAAACGTTACTAGCACGACTACTGCCGTAGGAGAAACGGTTGGATCTGCGGCTGTGCGCTTCGTGGAGCAAGGAACGGAAAACGTCGGCAAAATCGTCACCCCAATCGCTGAAAATCCAGTCGTGAAGTTTGCTGCCAAGGTTCCAGGCATCAATTGGCTAACGACTGCATTGGGTCAAGTTGATGCCCAAAAAGCTCAGAATGAGGTAAACAAGCTCCGACAGGAATATCCTCTAGAAAGCTCTGAGCAGTTGGCTCACCGAATTATTGTTGACACTTCCCTGAAAGGCGGGGGAATT
Organism: Coleofasciculus sp. FACHB-712; assembly: GCF_014695635.1. Lineage (NCBI taxonomy): Bacteria > Bacillati > Cyanobacteriota > Cyanophyceae > Coleofasciculales > Coleofasciculaceae > Coleofasciculus > Coleofasciculus sp. FACHB-712. The sequence goes on from NZ_JACJOQ010000433.1 coordinate 3,002, forward strand.
GGATTACTCACTAACTTCGTGCCTCCGATAGCGCTCACTCTGTTTGCAGTCGATGTGGCAGCGGTTACAGCGCTTCAAGCAGAGATGATCTACCGCATTGCGGCTGCATACGGTTTTTCGTTAGAAGATCCAACTCGACGAGGCGAAGTCCTAGCCATTTTCGGTTTGTCTGTTGGCGGTTCTGGAGTCCTGAAAGTTGGACTAGGCTTTATCGAACTCTTGCCTGTAATCGGTGCTGTGGTTGGAGCGTCGAATAACGCTGCATTGCTTTACTCGCTGGGATCTGTCGCCTGTCGATTCTACGAAGCGAAAAGAAAGTTCAAAGCTCAAGCTGAGGGGAATGGTGTTGGGAGTGTTGCTAGCTAGCTCCTAAAATAGCTAGCTCCTAAAAGCGCTTGTTAAGTAAAGAAGAAAGGGTTTCATGACTCTCTTGGTTGGGCGATCGCAAAATAGCTACCAACTTCAGCCTAGACAAACTTTACTCCCAGCCTATTCCTTAGCAATTAACGGTGCCAGAAGCGATCGCCTCCAATTTCTGTGCATCAAGCACCGTAATTTTTCCACCCCGACTGTAAGCCATAACCGGCTTCAAACTTTTAAATAGTCGCACGCACTCCTCATAGGTAATACCAATACTGCGAGCCATTTGATAATAAGAAAGCTTCTCCTTCAAACACTGACCTTCTGCCGCTGGAGAGGTACCATATCGAGTTGCAGAATACTGAATCAATCTAGCTAAGCGCACAATTGCCCGCTCAGAAACCAATCCATGCACCGTTTCATGGAGTTGTTGCAGCCTAGAATTGAAAACCATCAGCATTCGTAAGGCAATTTCCGGGGTTTGCTGAATGGCTTCTAGAAGAGCATCTCGTTTTACCGTCAGAATTTGAGAATCACACTCAGCAGTAACGGTCGCTGGGGCAATTCCATCACCCAATAAGGCGGGAGCCGCAAAGATTTCCCCTGGTGGTAAGGTACGGAGAATCGTTTCCTTGCCGGTTATTGCCGTTTTAACGACTTGTAAGGAACCGCTCAGGAGAGCATATAGCTTTGCAGGAAGGCGATCGCCTTCCTGCATGACAATCTCTGTTTGGCTGTAGTGCTGCACCTGCGTGTGGGGTTGTAAACGCTCTAATTCTGGCAAAGTTAAATCTACAAAAACCAAAATCCGAGAAAGCTGTTCGACCGTTGCCTGCATTTTTCTGAGCTTCAAGAAGACGATAAGACGACTAGAAAATCATGGGAGCATCCCACCCAATGTATGCCGCCACACCCTTCAGGGCGAGGCTGGCGCGTGCAAAGGTTGCCGGGAGCAGCCTGAAGAATTTTAGCCTGCCGGGAGCAGGCTTCGTTTATGTAGCGCCACGCTTCAGAGTCAGGTTTCCCAGTTTTATCCAATTTTTCTCTAGCCGTGAAAGCGAGTTAAAAAAGTTTTTGCCTTGACAAAATGTAGTCATAATGAGTACGCTTAATAGAAGTTCATCATTCAGATCGCTTGTAGTCAAGGAGTGAAATTCATGTTTCCTAATCGAGAAGGACAAAAAGTTCCCAACGTCACCTTCCGTACTCGCCATGACAACGAGTGGGTGAATGTGACGACTAACGACTTATTTGCTGGGAAGACAGTGGTTGTTTTCTCGCTACCGGGTGCTTTTACTCCGACGTGTTCATCAACCCATCTCCCTGGCTACAACGAGTTGGCTAGAGTCTTTCATGAAAATGGCGTTGATGACATTATTTGTATTTCCGTCAATGATGCCTTTGTGATGAATGAATGGGCTAAATCCCAAGAAGCAGAGAATCTAACTCTGCTACCCGATGGAAATGGTGAATTCACCGAAGGCATGGGAATGCTGGTTGATAAAGCTGAGTTAGGGTTTGGGAAGCGGTCGTGGCGTTATTCCATGCTGGTGAAGGATGGCACGATTGAAAAGATGTTTATTGAGCCAGTTGTGGAGGGAGACCCCTTTGAGGTGTCTGATGCCCAGACAATGCTCAACTATATCAATCCTGAGGCAGCAAAGCCTCAGATCGTTTCCCTGTTCACAAAAGTAGGTTGTCCTTTCTGCTCTCGTGCAAAGGTGATGCTGAAGGAGCATGGGTTGGATTACGAAGAAATTGTCTTAGGCAAAGAAATTACTACTCGTTCTTTACGGGCTGTCACAGGCGGAACAACGGTTCCCCAAGTATTTATTGATGGCAAGTTGATTGGGGGTTCTGAGAAGCTAGAAGCTTACCTCAGTGCTAGATAGAAGAAGGCAAAAAACAGCCAGTCACCTCAAGTAAGCGATTCTGTCCTTAACTGAGTCCTTAACTGAGGAAAGAGCGATCGCTTCTAGATTTTGTCATAGGAGCGATCGCTCTCGCATTTATGTTGGTTAGCGATCGCTTCGGGAAGAGTAACGTGATGTGAATGCGAGGGTTTACCTACACCAAAACCCCTGAAAGCTAACGATAACTTGTTAGAGTAAACAATAAGGGGTTAGGAAATTAGGATATGGATACACAATTCCAACACCGGATGTTACCTCAAGCGACCCATGACGAGTTAGCACGCCAAAACTTTGTCAATAGCTTAAAAGGCTACCTGACCAGTCAGATTACCCCAGGAAATAAAGCAATTTACGAGAAGCGGCTTAAACCGCAGTTTGAGCAAGAGCATCAGCGATCGCCTCAAGATCGGCATGAAGTTCGCCGTCTGATGCAGCACGAACCCTATTACCGAATGTGGGGTGCATTGCGGCGTACCACTCAAGAAATGATGTGGGATTCAGTCAATACTAGCGTCGATCGGCAGCTTGCCGATTTGATGGAGCAGGCGCGGGTTAAGGATAGCTCTTTGGGTTCTTTAACCTTGAATGCCGATTTGAAAATACCTGCGTACCACACCGCAGTCGATATTCACTGTATGCCGGGTGGATACCATAGCGAATATACCGAAAACGACATCGCAGCAGGGGCTGTCTACGATCGCGGTGTTTACGTTTATGTAATGGGTCGTCTAGGGCCAATGAATGACGACTTAGGGCAGTCTGTGGTTCGCAATTACTTACAGCCGCAGCATCCCAACTTCCGTCCTCGAAAAATTCTCGACATCGGATGTTC
>NZ_JACJOQ010000434.1:0-12451 GCF_014695635.1 Coleofasciculus sp. FACHB-712
GGTGCTTATATGGCAGGAGTTTTTTATGAATTGACGAAAGAATCCGTCAAGGCTGAACCGAAAGTGATTATTGATATTATTACTGGATCTTCAGCAGGGGCAATGTCTGGTGTCATCGCCGCCTACTGCTTACTTCAAGGAAAGGTAGATCCACCTTTTAAATTCGATCAACGACTCAAATTTTCAGAAGAAGAGCATAAAAGCCCTTTGTATCAAGCCTGGGTTCAACAAGCCGATATTCAAAAAATCGATAGCTTTTCGGTAATGCTGTCTAGTTTTAAAGATGGATTTCAAGGGACGATAGAAAGTTTTGCCGATAGCTTTGAAGCAACCCTAGAGAAATATAAAAAGAGTTCTAATCCGCTTAGAAAAGGATTTTATAAGCTTTTTCATCGTTCTAAATCTTATAAATCTACTCCCGAAGCAAAACGCGAAAAAACCAATCTCAGCGTTCTTTCTGGTGAAGCAATTGAAAAAATTGCCGAACTTGTTATCAAGCCTCCCCAGATTACAGAAAATACGAAACCTCTGGCGCTTTTAATGACGCTTACCAACTTGCAAGGAATTCTTGAACAAATCAATCTCACCGATGCCCAAGGACATTTGGAACAAGAAATTGAAACGATTACCAGTTCAGAGACTCGTCAATTTCTTTTTCATTCAGGAATTCCTCAAGAAACAATGAATAAGATGTGGGCCAAGGCAGTAATGGGGGGGCGCGCTTCCGGCGCTTTTCCGGTTGCTTTTCCACCCATTTGGGATCATTCTGATATTAGTAGTATCAATCTTAAAGACCTCAGTGATGACTACTTTAAAACACCCAAAAGACAAGAACTGAAGGAAGAAGGGCTAGGCGCTGTACGTGAAAGCAAGGCAGATGATACACATTTAGTATTTCTGTATACGGATGGAGGCATCCTAGATGGTCTACCTATTTTAAAAGGAATTGAACTAGAAAATGATTTGCGCTCCAATCAAATACACAAAAAAGAGCGTTCAAGTCAGTTTCAGGAGGAATTTACGGCACAACAGCCATCAATTAATACAGAACGATTGCACGTGTATATCCGTCCAGTTCCCGTAGAAAATTTGAATAGTGCAAAACGCCTAACCCAAGGGGAATTTTCGACACTAGAAGTTGGATTGAGTGGTTTAACTCTTCCCAAATCAGAACATGACTCGCTCCGCTTAAGAGAAATTCAAAAACGAAATCAATTAGCCTTAGCAAAGGAAAAATTAATAGAAGCCATTGAAGATAAAAATTTTGGAGATATCAGCCAGATTGAGAAAATTATCGAAGAAGCAATCCCTTATCGGCACATAAAGCTGCGTCCAATTACTCCAGCAATTATCGGCGAAATTGCTAATTCTAGAAGTAATGGAATAAGCAGGCTGCAACCCATCTACGATAATCTACCCAAAAATATTAAAGCTTCTCTGCAAGAAGGAAGCGCCGCAGAACTACTCGCATCAGATTTCCTGGGTGCATTTGGTGGTTTTTTTGACAAACGTTATCGAGATCATGATTTTCTATTGGGGCGAATTTGTGGAATTACTTGGTTACACCAATACTGCAATGTAGAAATTACAGAAGCAGAAGTAGATACGATAGTAAGACAAATCAAGAAATATCTGCTAGCACAAGATCCGCAACCTGCGGATCTGAAACTTAGTCAAAAAATTAGGATTGCTAGAATAGTTTTACGCGCTTTGAGAATTGTATTAACTGAATCAAAAATTATTGGATTGATTTGGTTATTCGTTTTTGGAATCCTGAAAGTATTAGCGATTTCAGGGTTAGCAATTCTTGAAATTTTGGCAACTGTATTGATTGTGGCTTCTGACTTGATGGAAAAAGCACAAAACAGGATGTTTGGCAACGAAAAAGTATAAAAAATGTGTCTGAATGCTGACATTGTTGGTGCTGACATCGAGCGATCGCAACTTCGTCTACCTCGTCGATACACACAAGCTGAAATGAAACCCTCCCCGCTAGCAGACAGAAAGCGGGATTGCTCTTATTTTCCTTGCGGAAGGGGGAAGCGATCGCTTCCTATCCCTAAAATAGGCTGAAGAATAATCGCTCAGAAACAACCGAAAACTGGTAGCGTCAGACAAAGGAGACGATTATTACAGGACGTTAAGGTTTGAAAACGCGCTCTAGTTACTGGCATCTACTGCCATACATCCGCCCCCAGTGGAAAACCATCGCGCAAGCTTTCGCTTGCACATTAGGGGTTACAGTATTCTGGCCCATCCAGGCGGCACTTGCAGGCAAAATCGCCAATTTCATTGGACAAGGCGATATGGCAGCACTTGCCCAGTTAGCAGGAGTGCTGGCAGTCGTTTTTCTCGTGCAGAAAATCCTGATGTATGGACAGGATTCGCTGATGGCGAAAGCCGCCCTTTTCGTTGCCTTTAACTTACGCAAGCAAGTTTATACTCACCTACATCGTCTCAACTTTGGCTACTTTGAAACTGCACAAACCGGCGATTTAACTTACCGTCTCACCGAAGATATTGACCGAGTTGGGGAAGTCGTCAATAAAGTTTTCCATGACTTTATTCCCTGCGTGTTGCAGCTAATCGTCGTACTGGGCTACATGATTTATCTCAACTGGCAGCTGACATTGGCAACGTTTATCGTCGCACCGCTAATGGGAGTTTTAATTGGCTGGTTTGGCGAACAGATGCTGAAGTTTTCTCGCCGCAGCCAAAATCGCGTCTCTAATTTATCGGCGTTGCTGACAGAGGTGTTTAGCGGAATTCGTCTAGTACAAGCTTTCGCCGCCCAAGATTATGAAATTGCCCGTTTTGCCCAGGAAGCTGAAGAAAACCGGAAAGCGAAGTATGCAACTGAACGGCTAAAGGCGATTCAGAATCCTGTGGTTGGATTTTTGTACGCGATGAGCGTTTTACTGCTGTTTTTCCTCGGTGGCTGGCAAATTTCGATTAATAATCTGACTGGGGCAGAATTTGTTAGCTATATCGCAGCAGTGGCGTTACTGATTGACCCGATTGCCCATCTCACCAGCAATTACAACGAATTTAAACAGGGTCAGGCATCGGTCGATCGGATTTTTGAACTGATGGCGATTCAGCCAACCGTAGTGGAGAAGCCGGGTGCCGTTGACCTTCCGGCAGTCACGGGTAAGGTGGAATACTGTAACGTTACCTTTGCCTATCCTGCACTAAATTCCCCAAGTCCTACCTTCTCAGAGGATGACTTAGATAGGGTGCAACCTCTTTCTAAGTTGGGGCAAGGAGGAACTCCGGTGCTGCAAAATTTGAATTTGCTGGCACACTCCGGAGAGATGATTGCCTTGGTGGGTGCGTCGGGTGCGGGTAAAACGACTTTGGTGAATCTTCTTCCCCGCTTTTATGACACCCAAGCGGGTGAAATTTTGATTGACGGGATTAATATTCAGGATGTGACGCTGCGAAGTCTGCGGCGGCAAATTGGGATTGTACCGCAGGAAACGATTCTATTTTCTGGGACGATTGCTCAAAATATTGCTTTTGGACAAGCGCAGTTTGACCTCAAGGACGTGCAGGTGGCGGCAGAGATTGCCAACGCCCACCAGTTCATTACCCAATTTACCCAGGGTTATCATACCTGGGTGGGGGAGAGAGGGGTAAATTTATCGGGGGGGCAGAAGCAGAGAATTGCGATCGCGCGTGCTGTTTTGCTGAATCCTCGAATCCTCATCCTGGATGAAGCAACCTCTGCCCTGGATTCGGAATCAGAAGCCTTGGTGCAGGAAGCCCTAGAACGGATCATGCAAGACCGGACTGTTTTCATCATCGCCCACCGCCTTGCCACAGTGCGCCGCGCTGATCGAATTCTGGTTGTGGAACAGGGGCAGATTATGGAATCGGGAACCCATGAAGAATTGCTGCACAAGGGCGATCGCTATGCCCGATTTTACGCACAACAGTTCAGTCAGGTCTAGGCTGATGATGAATGAGCGATTATCCATGCCCACTCCCATCTACAATTCCTCTAAATAACGCAGTAAGTCTGCCATTTCTTGGGTACTGGGCTGAAACTGGGGCATGGGTGGTGTATCCCCACTGATGACTTGGTGAATGATTCTTACGCGAGACTTGCGCTTAGAGATGGCTTCCAGACTTGGCCCCACTCGACCGTGTGCTTCCAATCCATGACATCCCGCACAGTTCATTTGAAAAATCGCGTGTCCCTTCACGGAGTCGCCCGTTAGGGTCAAAACTGTCTTGACATAAGGATCGGAGACGCGAAACAGGTTAACCCCAACAAGTGCTAAGAGGATGACCAGGAAAGCAGCCAATGCCATCAAGCTGAGGCGCTGCATCAGGATTTCAGGTTTAGGTAGCTGGTTATCCAAAGGTTTTTGAAAGTGAGATGTAAGGGCAGTTTTTGATCGGGGCGCAAGCGATCGCTATGCAATGAACGAGTATAGCGATATGTGTGGTTGTGTATCGATAAAGATTTCGATTCATATACATAGCTTAAATTTTCTAGAGAGTCGAGGCAAGCGTAGTTTTCTCCAGCCTGCTACTGGAATCGGAGATGCCTTGAAATTGTGTCGCTACAGGCTCACCCGTTCTTCCGCTCTAGCTTGTAGGATGAGAAACAGGCAAGAAACGTTAACAAAGGAGTACTGACGTGGTAGAACCCCTGCTTTCTGGTATCGTGCTTGGTTTGATTTTAGTCACCCTCGCGGGACTATTCTTCGCTGCCTATATGCAGAAAAAGCGCGACAACAAACTAGGAGTATAAAAGTGCTGTAGGGGCGCGGTTCTCCCGCCCTCCTGAGTCAGCTGAGTGAGGTGGGCACGGCCCACCTTTTTAAATGGTTGTAAACTTTCAGATCCTTGCTGGGCAATAGAAGGTAAGGGCAGTGTTGCCGTAAACCTTTTGGCGACAGATTTCCAGTGCGGGAACGGGTTCCACCGTCCAGTTGTTAGGACTGTGTTCCACTGCGAATTCACCGCCTTCAGCCAGTAGTTGATGCTGCGCGATCGCTTCCAGCACCGGCTGATATAATTCACTCGCATAGGGCGGGTCAAAGTATATCCGGTCGAACTGCTGACCGCCAAGGGTTTTCAATCGTTGAACGACATCCCCCCGCAACACTTGAAATTTTTGGTCTTCTTGAGCGACTTGCTGCCAGTTTTCCTGGATAATGGCGCAGGCGCGACTCCACTGTTCAATTCCGACGACGTAACTGGCACCCCGACACAATGCCTCTGCGCCCATCGAACCACTACCGGCACACAAATCCAACCAGCGACAGCCGCTGATGCTGCCCTGCCAAATGTTAAATACTGCTTCCCGCACTCGCCCTAGTGTAGGTCGGGTTTCTTGACCTGGCAAGGTTTTGAGTAAGCGATTGCCGTAGATTCTGAGGCTCATAATTAGGTCAGACGTGCCGCTACGCTAAGGCAACTTTACTATGCGGCAACTTCGGTTCGTACCTGGGCAACAAAGTTGGATAATATTTGCAGTCCGCTGGTAGAAGATTTTTCCGGGTGGAACTGCACAGCCATCAAGTTATCACGCGCGATCGCAGCCGTCACCGTTTGGCTTCCGTGGGTGATGGTGGCGGCGCGGATTTGAGGATCGACGGGATCGACGTAGTAAGAATGGACAAAATAAACCCAAGGCTGAGACGGTAACTGCCGCCAGATTGGGGCATCCGGTTGGGCGATTTCTAGTTGATTCCAACCCATGTGGGGAATCGTCAAGTTAGGTTCAGGTCGAAATCGTCGCACCACACCGGGGATAATGCCTAAACCGGGTTCTTTGCCTTCTTCGCTGGAATCGAATAGAATTTGCAATCCCAGACAGATCCCTAAGAAAGGTTTGCCGGATGCGATCGCTTCTTTGATGGGTTCTACTAGGTGGCGCGATCGCAAGTGTTGCACTGCTGGATCGAAAGCTCCCACTCCAGGCAACACTACAGCATCCGCCCGTGCAATGTCTGCCGGTGAATCCGTAATTTTAGGGGTTGCACCCGCTTTTTCCAATCCCTTACAGGCAGAGTGCAGATTTCCCATGTCGTAGTCGATGACTGCAATGACTGACATTAATATGCGCCTTTGCTGACTTTTGTTGTTTGTGTTGGGTGTCTAGTTCCCTTCTTTTAACTTTACATTCTTTTGTTAAAAATTTCAAAAATATCTCTTTTCACCGTTTGGCAATTCATACTGAATGAATATTTCTTTACCTTCAGGCAGTTGTAATTCCGAAATTTTGAAAGTTTTTGATTTTCTGTCATCTTCCTCAAAGTATCCCCGATTAATTTGAATGGGATTATATACTTCTACATCCCTTGTCCCAAATCTATCTTCGGAAGAATCTAAAACTATCTTTATTTTATCATTTTCAACGATTATGTATTCTGTGACAGGATCTCCCTCTTGGGTGATACAGATTTTTTTTGCCCCAAGATTACCTTTTTTTAACTTGAATACCCAGCTCAGCAAAGACTTGGTTAAATTGTTTTCATCAAAATTAGTTAATTCTTCTCTAGATGGGCACTCGATTGCTTTCAGCAATTTGTCTTTCTTCAGCCGCTCAAGTAAAACCTTTTCTTCTTTTGTAATTTTTTCTTGATTCAGATTGACAGTCTGTGTCTGGACAGCCTTTTCTAAATTACAGCCTGATGCCAGAAGCACCACTCCTAAAACAAGAAGTAATCGTCGCACTTTCTACCTCAGCCTCATTTCAACATTTGTTACATTTGCGTCTATTAGAGGAAAGACGCATCTCTCTAAACATTTGTTGCTGTCAGGCAGGTAAGTGGTTAGATTAAGCTAATCTACGCATCCCACAAAGCTACTTATGAATCGAAAAATTCTGCTAACGTCTTTTACTACCTGGCTTCCCCATCAAAACTCTAATGCTTCCGACGATCTATTACTGGAAGTTGGCAACCTAGACTCTTTATCGCTATCATTGAGTTTTTTAAGACAGCTACCCGTTGATGTTGCTCAAGCAAGCGATCGCGTCTTTGCCAAAATTAACGAATTACAGCCGGATGCCATTATCTGCTGCGGTATGGCAGAGTCTCGGACTCAATTGAGCGTAGAATCCTGTGCGGCTTGTGGAACCACACTGCTAAAAACATCGGTAAATCTAGAAAAACTATTAACAGGCTCAGTCGCAACTGAAATCAGCGATGATGCGGGTAAATTTGTCTGCGAAGGGCTGTATTACTCAGTATTAGACTACTTACAAGAACGCCAAATTAACAGCCGCTGTATCTTCGTTCACGTTCCAATCCTAACTCCGGAAAACTCTTCGGGAATCATGGCAGATTTTTTATGTATTCTGAAGAACCTGGCACTTTCTTAAAGTCCTTGATGTCTTAGCACCCATCCGGAAAATCTTTGGTTGGCATCCTCAGCGAACGTACAAGGACGACTCAGTAAAGTTGTGGCTTCACGGACGAAGTCCGCCTACACTGACTAACAGTAAATTTAGCTTGCGGACGCAGGCTTTGTTTGTGTCGTCCCATTTAGTCTGAGGGCACACTTTTCAAGAAGTCTAGCCAGATGATTTTTCCGGATAAGGTCGTTATCGTTTTTAAATATTAATCTTCCCATGTTGCCATTCTTGCCCCTTTTACCGCTTGCTCAAACACCACCGCCGCCACCCAAACCAGCCCCTCAAGAGATTGTGCGACCTCAGCCAGTTATGCCTTTACCCGGACAACTGGATAAAGTGCCAATGTTTAACAGTAACAGCCCAGAATGGGTGAAAAGTGAAGGGATTTTACTTTCTACTTTTCCTCCAAATGGTAAAAAGGTGCCAGCGGCTCATCTTAATTTCCCTTTCCAGGGAAGATTTGATTTATTTGCCCACCACTTTAGCCACACTCCCAAGGATTTGCAGACGCTTTATCTGGGCGTAATCTTGCATAATCCGGGTACAAAACCCGTCAAAGTGGAAGTGTTGCAAGCGGCAAGTCAGCTAATGCAGAATGCGCCCTATATCAAACTGCCGACTTATGTCGAAAATCCCAGCGGAGACGTATATTCCGGTCATGGCGATCGCGCAGTCAACGATGTCATGCGAGGCAAGCGACAAGCTGATTTTCCTGCCCAGCTAGTGATACCACCGGGACAAAGCCGTTTGTTGATGAATCATCCGATTCCGGTTCGGGATCTAGAAAAGCCCATCAATGGTCGGTCTACACTAATGCGGTTGCAGAGTAATGGCAAGGTTTATGCAGCCAGTTTAGCGATGTATGCCAAGAAAAATGCAGATGGCAGCGAACGGAAACCAACCCAAGCAGAATGGCAGACTTTACTCGATACAGGCACTTTAGCCGGACCCAGAGATAAAGCCCCCTCTCCTCCAGGGCAAACCAGCGGGCAATTTATTTACAGTCGCGTGGCAGGAGTCTCTGAAGGTTCTGCCTGGAAAGGGCAACTGGTGGATAAACCCAATGCCCAAAATCTCACCATCCCCCAACCCGGTAACGCTATCTCCTATCCCATCAGTTCCCTCAAGTTAGGCACCCTCGGTACAAGTCAAGTGCAAACTGCAAAGATGCTGGTGCGCTATCCGGATACCGCTTACGAAGCACATGGGAACTACGGAGTTGAATACAACCTCAGCGTGCCCTTAATCAACTCCACGAAACAACCCCAAACTGTCACCCTGACGCTAGAAACGCCTTTAAAGGAAGACAAGCTAGCAAAAGGAGGATTGCGTTTCCAGCAACCCCCGCATTTTCCAATTTTCCGAGGTACGGTACGGTTGCGCTACAACGATGACCAAGGAAAACCCCTAACGCGCTACGTGCATTTGTGGCACCAAACGGGTCAGGTAATAGAACCACTGCTAACGCTAAAAATGCCACCGGCAAGTCGCCGCCAGGTGCAAGTCGATTTGATATACCCACCAGATGCGACGCCGCCGCAAGTCCTGACTGTGCGAACTTTAGAAAATACCTCAGCGAATGTAAGTGACAAGTCATTAGTGGAATTGATGCGTGTCCTGTATGGAATTCGGTTTGTACTTTAGTTAAAAAATTTCCTGATGTATTGGCTGCGGGGTTTGCCTCGCTTCCCTATTTCCAGGTGTAGGGATTCCAGGCGTAGGGACACGGCATTGCCGTGCCCTTACTTTAGACAGACGAGACAACTAGGTAAACATTGTTAACTTATGTAACAGCCTCTAATTTAGGCACTTTTGACAAATGCCTAAATTAGTGATTACTGTCTCAAAAAATTGAAGGTCAATTCAGTGAAAAGCAAATTCATCGAAAAGCAAGTTAATTTGGATAACTGTTGTATTTCCTACTATGAAGGAGGAATTGCCTCAAATTTAGATCCGATACTTTTTATACACGGATGGGGAGTATTAGTTGAACCTTATCAAGAAAGCTTAAATATTTTATCTGAGCGTTATCAGGTAATTGCGCCTGTCTTACCAGGTTTAGGGAACTCAACCGCACCTGAAAAAATTCAAAATTCTAATGACTATGCAAAGATTATCGGTAATTTTGTAAAAAAGTTAAATTTAAAGAAAGTTCATGTAGTTGGACATTCACTAGGAGGCGCAATTGCCATAGCATTGGCAGCTTTGATGCCGTCGATTGTCCGCAGCCTCATCGTCGTAGACAGTACAGGGATTCCTCTGGGTTCTATACCGGAAGTTGTATTGAAAAGGGCAATTGAAATGCCTGCACAATCTTGGCAAATGAAGCTTCAGCCTGTTAGTGCTATTTTTAAAAACTTGTTTTATAACAGCTTATTTAACCTGGAAAACACAATAAAGATGGGATTCATCGCGTTACAAGAAGATATCAGACCAATTTTACCAAATGTTGAATCCCCTTGTTTAATTTTGTGGGGAGAAAACGATGTTCTAACTCCGGTAAAATTTGCCCAAGAGTTATCACAAGGAATCAAAGGTTCTAAATTAAAAGTTGTAGAGGAAGGATACCACGAATGGAACCTGTTTTTTCCAGATAAATTTACAACGATTACCTTTGAATTTCTTGCAGAAATTGAGGAGATGTTATTGATAAGGGCATAATTTTCTCTGGGCTTTCGCATACCCTTCGGGAAGGCTTACGCCTACGGGCGACGATTTCTGGTTCCAATCGCTGATTTAGCGACTGCGAAAGCCCCTCCTTCCTGCGTGAATTGCCTCAGTTAGAAGAATAGGGGTGCGATCGCATCCGACAGCGGAGAAAATGGTGAGTGCTAACCGTGAGACTCCGAAATCGCTTCATGCTGACTTTTTTGCCGCTTTTTCTTCTCGCGCAAACAAATCCGCTCCCGACACCTGCACCCCCTGCACCACCACTTGAGGTCGTGCAACCGCAGGAAGTCCGCGCTTTACCGGGCAAACTGGATGATGTGCCAGTTTTTAATAGCAACAGCCCGGAATTAGTCCAGACAGAGGGAATTTTACTTTCAACCTTTCCCCCCAGCAAAAAAAGCACCTCGGCAGCTCATTTAAATTTTCCCTTCCAAGGGCGTTTTGATGTGTTTGCCCATCATATTGCTAAGCCGCCGACGCCGGAAGACTTACGGACTCTCTACTTGGGAATCATCGTGCATAATCCCGGTAAGCAACCCGTCACGGTGGATATCTTGCAAGCTGCCAGTTATCTCAGTCAACCAGATGCGCCATTTATGCCAATGGCGTCCTACATTGAGAATCCCTTGGGTACAGTGTATGCTGGCCCTGGCGATCGCGTCAGTCATGATATTTTGCGAGAACAGCGTCAAGCTGATTTTCCCCCTCAGTTGACAATTCCGCCGGGGGAAAGCCGGATGTTGATGAATCATCCGATTCCTGTAAAGACGCTAACGCCGCCACTGAATGGTCGCTCAACATTAATGCGGTTGCGGAGCAATGCCAAAGTCTATATGGCGAGTTTAGCGATGTATGCGCGTCAAAATCCCAATAAGAGCGAACGTACACCGACGCTGGAAGAATGGCAGACACTTCTGAATTCTGGTAATTTAGCACAGCCGCGCGATCGCGTTCCGACCTCTCCTGAAGCCAATAAGGGGCAATTGATCTACGGTCGTGTTGCTGGTGTCGCACAAGGTTCCCAGTGGAAAGCCAGGTTGGTAGAAAGACCAGGTGCAGTGAACCTGAGCATTCCCCAACCAGGAAAAGCGTTTTCCTATAGCCTCAGCACCGTTCCTCGCGGCACTCTCGGCACCGAACGAGTGCAAAGTGCCCCCATGTTGGTGCGCTACCCAGATACCGCTTATATGGCTCACGGCAACTATGGAGTGCAATACAGCCTCACCTTGCCGTTGATGAACGATACAAACGACAGACAGACTGTAACCTTGGCAATACAGACACCGATCAAACAGGATCGCTTGCAAGGAGGACTGCGCTTTCTAGAACCACCGCCTCAGCAAGTTTTTTTCCGGGGCACCGTCCAGATCCAATATACGGACGACCGAGGCTTACCGCAAATTCGTTACGTGCATTTAGTTCAACGGCGCGGTCAGCAAGGCGAACCTTTGATAACCTTAAAGATGCTACCGGGCGATCGCCGACTGGTAAAAGTCGATTTTATTTATCCCCCAGACGCCACGCCGCCCCAAGTTTTAACGGTTAGAACCTTGGAAAAGACTTCTTAAAACCTTGTAATTAAGCCTTTTATCTGCGGGATAATCCCTGACCGCGATTGACATAGGTCTGGACGTTCCGCAGAGCTTGGCTAGCATAATAATCGCCCGGACGCTGCTTCAATGCCCTTTGGAAATTAATCAGCGCGGTGTGATAATCGCCTTTCTTGGAAGCCTCGTAGCCAACTCTCATGTATTTGTCATAGTTTGTTGCTGCTGGGGCACTTGCTGGCGGGGGATCTTGCCCTTTTAAATAGTCTGTAATATTCCAATAAGCGAGTGTGGCATAACGGTCAGTTGGGCGTTCGGCAAGTGCTGACCGGAAGTAAGACAAAGCGGCAGGATAATCCTTTCTTTGCGTTGCTGCATACCCCAATCTCATGTACTGGTCATAAGCATATTCCGCACCATAAGTCGGGGTTCCATCGGGAGCCTTCGTCGGTGTGGGAACCACAGTCTGTGTGGGTTGAGGAACGGCAACGGTCGTTGTCTGAGCTTGGGTTCGTTGGGCGGGGACAACGAAAGCGATCGCTAGGAAAGCCGGTAATATTTTTATCCAATTTGTTAGTTTCATATTGTTTCTCTTTTTTGTTTTTCCCCTCTTTTCTACAGAGGTATATATTCATAGAATGCCACCTATTTTTTCTAGCTACCTCTGCCACAAGTCAGGGAAAAACTCGAACTAGGGACACTCCTCTCGATAGAAATTTTGCATTTGTTCGCTGCATTTATAAGCAATCCACGCAAACTTTATTTAAGTCCCGTTCGCTCAAACATAGAGTTAACGGTTAGCGCAAACCACTCTATAGCAATCCATTTAAGTCATGAGATTCTACCAGTTCATATTCCC
>NZ_JACJOQ010000435.1:0-2507 GCF_014695635.1 Coleofasciculus sp. FACHB-712
CCGTACCATGACTTCAGGTTTTTTGGGAACTTCACCCCTCAGCTTAGCGCGAATCTAGTCAAACAGGAGCTTCGGGATATCTTGACAATTCTGCGATAATAGGGGATCGCCCTGAATGAGCGCTCTAAGTCTGGGCATTCCCACTCAGAATCACCGAGATAGCTCTGCTGTGTGGCGATCCATTCCAAAGAAGGAATTGATTGTGACCCGATCTGAGATTGAAGCGGCACTGCAAGCAGCATTTAGTCTATGTGAGGAGGCTGTATATCCTCTCAGCGATAGACAGAAGCAAATTCTGCTGCAAGTTGTTGTCAAGGAACTGCTGGGTGCCCAAGGGGAGAACCCGGCGAGTGGTGATGAAAATGCCGATGGTGCAAATCCATTGGAGGAACTGACAGCAGAACAAGTCAAAGCTTTACTGCAATTTGTCAAGGAACAAGAAAGACAAAATCGCTCTTGGAAGATTACCTTACTCAATGACTGGTTGAATAATCAAGATTCGGGAGCGATGCAATTTTTACGCGATCGCTATGGCTTTGGATGGCTCTATCGTATTCAGCCGGTTCATCTGGCTGAGTATTATGAGCGAGAGGGCAAGCAAGGATTAAAGCTGAAAATAGGCGATCGCATTGAGGTTTCTAATGGTCTGTGGGAGTGGGTGCAAGAAAACGGCCCCTGTAGCCGCGAATGGTTTCCCTGCACGGTAGTTGGGGTTTACGAGACCACAGAGAGCGGAGTCTCTCATACTAACTGCATTATCCGGTTTGAGAATGGCAGCGAGTATGAGATTCAAGGCATTTACGAATGGAATCGTTTTAACTGGCAATGGCCCAAAAATTAGAGATTTCGATTCGTGTAAAGATTGACCGCAAACTCATCTAGAATCGTGGTTCCCGATAGCTGCTGCGTTGTCGCTAACTGGTAACGAGATTGCAAAACTCGCTGGATTTCCTGCTGAATTTGCTGTTTTTCTGCCTCCGTTTTGGGAGCCTTATTCACAGGACGGGCGCTATCTAACCAGAGAATCCGAGGATATTGCGTTGCTTGTCCGCTTGTCAGAACTTTTTCTAAAGCAGGCGCAAGGTCGGCAGGATGCTGTGCTAATAGCTGAACCGGGGCAGTGGGAGGAAGATAATAAGCCAAACGCAGAATGTGACCCCAAGCGCGGGAGTTCATCACAATTAAAGTTGGCGTTGTGGGTTCCTGTTGAATCAAGTCTGATATCTGATGGAACATCGAGCGGTTTCTGGTGCTGAAATCCCCGATGCTGATGCCCAGATACAACAGCAGCAAACCCGCTGCCGCCACTCCCCGCCAGCGCCCCGCCCCCCGTTCCAGCCATAAAGCAATTAATAGCAAGCATCCAGGCAAAACAAAAATCAGTGCCCTTCCACCGCCAAAGCCAATCGTGTATTTGCCAGCGAGAATATCCACTGCAAATGCAATGCACAGGGGCAAAATTCCCAGTGACAAAGCCATGAATAAGGTACGACGCTTTCCTTGCCGCCAGAGGCTAAAGGTACACCCGGCTAGCAACAAAATTATCAGGCACCCTGCCACAATCGCGAGGGTCGCTTCTGCGGGAGTTTTGACGACATCGCCCACCCAGTCTCCCAGTAACAAGTGACTGCTCAAGGTTTGGGTAACGTCTGCGAAATGATTTCCCTTGGAAAACTGATTGCCCACTTCACCCAGACGCCCCTGCTTCCGAGTTCCCCAAACAAACCAAGGCATCCACAGCACCACACCCGCTCCCAAACGCAATCCGTGCTGCCACCACCGCCGCCGGTCAAAGATAAGGACAAAGATGCCTAGGGTCATTACCCAGTAGACAAAAAGATACTGCGTCAGCAGTCCAGCGGCGATTGAAACGATCAGAATTGCACTCCAGAGAATCGATGAGCGGTTGCTGAGATGATGGGGTAATGGCATGGTGTCTGGTTCAATTTCCCCGTCGGAGGCTCGGACGCTCTCTGTTGCTCCTTTTGCCTCAACCAGATGCAGCATTGCCCAGGTGCTGAGAATCGTCCACAAAATCAGCGGGCCATACATCCGGGCATTTAAAGAGTGGAATAAATAGAAAGGATTTGTACCGAGTAAGGCGGCGAAAATCAGTCCGCCGCGATGTCCCATCACAAACCGTCCCAATCCGTAAGCGCCGCCAATTGCACCTACACTCAGCAACGCGCCCAGACTTCTTAAAGCAGCTTCGCTATTGCCAAATAGCTGTAGCCAGAAGTACAGGCTGAAATAAGAAAGCGGTGGATGGACATCGCCCAAGATACCTTTATAGACATCTTTGATCGTGCCTACGACATCACCGGATCGTGGGATCAATAAAGCGCTGTAGTCCCGCAGGTTAACAGGTTGCGCTCCCGGAGCTTGATAGTCAACGCCGTGACCGCTGGCGAGGATCAGGGATAGAACTTCGTCGTACCAAAATTCTCGGCTGCCTAGATAGATAATTCTTAACAAAACAGCGATCGCGATCGCGCCTAGGAGCAACA
>NZ_JACJOQ010000436.1:0-5467 GCF_014695635.1 Coleofasciculus sp. FACHB-712
TAAGGGAATTACTGCGGTGCCACGTGGTAGAGCAGTTGCCAGAGAACAAAGTTGAAACCTACGTGAATTTCAAGTATTAGGACGCTAATGTCTCAATTTGAGCCGACGCCTGAAGAATTCTCTAGCAAGCGCACCTACACCAATCCGGTGTACAACGGCTATTTTGCCGATCCGTTTGTTTGGGAACACGAGGGAGTATATTACGCAATCGGCACGGGTGCAGCAGAAGCAGAGGGAGAGGTGGACGAAATCGGCAAACGGCGCGTCTTTCCCCTCCTGCGCTCTGAGGACTTTGTAAGCTGGGAGTTTGCGGGTAATGCACTGCTGCGCCCAGACGCTGCTTTGGGAGATAACTATTGGGCACCCGAAGTTGCTTATTGCGATCGCAAGTTCTATCTCTACTACTCCGTAGGACACGAAGACAAGCGGCATCAGTTACGGGTTGCAACGAGCGATCGCCCGTTGGGACCTTATCAAGACATCGGTGAACCCCTCATAGACCCTGAATCGTGTTCTTTCGCCATCGATCCTCATGCCTTTCGGGATGACGATGGGCAATGGTATCTGTTCTACGCCCGCGATTTCTTGGATACAGAAGGCGGAATAAGGGCTGGAACGGCGCTGATGGTAGACCGATTGATAGGGATGACAAAACTGGCTGGAGAGGGGAAAGTTGTTTTACGCGCCCGCTCTGACTGGCAGCGGTTTCTGGCAAACCGTTTGATGTACGGCGATCGCTATGATTGGCATACCTTAGAAGGCCCAAGCGTCCGCAAACATGGCGATCGCTACTACTGCTTTTACAGCGGTGGGCGTTGGGAAACTGAAAACTACGGTGTCGATTATGGCGTTGCAGATAGCGTCATGGGTCCCTACTCGGATGCGGGGAATGAAGCAGGACCCCGCGTATTGAAAACTGTTGTCGATCGCGTTCTCGGTCCCGGTCATAACTCAATCGTTGTCGGTCCCGATGGTAAAACTGATTACATCGCTTACCATGCTTGGGACACGGGCAGGTCGGCGCGGCGAATGTGCTTAGATAAATTGATTTGGACGGCGGATGGCCCGCGCTGCGATGGTCCCACCTGGACATCGCAGACTATCTAACAGCGAATAGCGATCGCGCTTACCGAAACCGAAGCAATTCTAGCGATTGCTGGCGGCAAGATGTCAAGTGCGATCGCTATTGAGGAGTGTCATGTATACGGGCAATTCTCTGGAAAGATTTTTAGCCTAGAATCCAGGTTACAGAAATTGGCGACCGTCCTTCTTTTCACCAAAATCAGCGAAGAACCTTAGCCACTATGCCACCCGATCGGGAACTTTGGGTAACTTGATGATAAAGCTTGTTCCCTTGCCTTCAGCGCTTTCAACTTCAATCGTCCCTTCATGTGCTTCAGTAATACTCTTTACCAAAAATAATCCTAGTCCCCATCCCGTTTGCTCCTCAGCAGAGATAGTTCGACGAAATTGTTGAAATAGGATTGATTGAGCGTCTAGGCTAATCGGATCGCCTTCATTATGGATAGTAAGGCTGATCTGCGTTTCAGTTTGCTGAAGCGTGAGTGTAATCGGCGTGCCAGACGCCCCATATTTCACAGCGTTAACTGCTAAGTTTTCAATCACCCGCCGTATTTCTTTACGGCTGCAATAACTCCTGATATCAGAATCACAAACCACAACAAACCGATCTCCATAAGCGAAGCTCAAATCCTCTACTACCTCTTGAACTAGCACCTCTAAATCGCATTCTTCAAATTCAATCTTTAAACTCTGCCCTGTCCGCAGCCGACTTGCATCAAGCAGATTTTGAATCATCGAATCCAGCCGATTGATTGCATTGAGCATCCTCGCGGCTATATCCACGTGGCTATCTCCTCGTTCCACCCGACGCAGAGTCAGTTGAGTTCCCATTTTTACAACATTAAGGGGGCCTCTGAGGTCGTGAGTTAGCGTCACCATAAATAGCTCTTGAATATCTCGCAGCGTCTCGGAGAATTGAGTGGCAGCGTCATTAACGGCTTGCTCAATGGAGCCGATAATGATGTCTCGTTCCGTCACGTCTAAAGGCGCTTCTTCCTCTAAAACTTGAAAGATGACTTGACGAAGGATGTGGTACTCGAAAATGAGTTGACTCATGGAGTAGTCAGCATAACCGGCCCGCTCATGCCCATGCTTCTTACCAATCCGAGTGCTTTCTACCTTGTCGGCTGCGATTCGGGCAGGTGTCCTGTCAATCCTGTTTGAGAGTTCATCTACCAGTTGGTTTAAGTACAAAGGTAGCGAATTTTGTAAGACAAGAGACTCATGATGCATTGATGCTTTGACTTCATCACGCGCCCGCTCCTCCCACAGATGCATAATTCTTTCAGCATTTTGCTTAAGACGGTCAGACGCTTGATTAGACATCGTTCTTGATTCTCTGCATGCGTGCAGGTAAGGGAAAGTTTCCAAGATGTGGGTTTGATTGAGTTTGAGCAGGTTCGGGCAGCAAGCAACAGAAGTTGCAATGCCTCTGTATACCCCGTCAAGTAGCAGACAAGGTTAAATTACCAAAGATGGTAAGTAGTTTGGACAAGCAGCAGAAAGATATAATTGTAGCGAACTGCAAACCCAAACGCTTCAAACCGCTTTCCAATACAAAACTGAAACTACATTAAATTGCAAATAAAAGGTTAGTCTAAACCCCAATAGCTGCAAATCAAATCACATTATCTGTAAACCGACTGCAAACATAATTTTGAAGCCACATTATCTGCCAATAGCTTTAGGGTAAGCGAAAAAAACTGCTCAAGGATTATTTTTAACTACTACAGTCCGATTTCTACCACTTCATTCGGGCATATATGTCTGGTCAATAAGTCCTTTTAATTCGGATACTTTTGGTAATGTATTCTAAAAACTAGCGTTGGTCAATCAAACCGCTACTTGATGAAGAGGAACTTGATGGACAAAAGAAACCAGTAATGCAATTTTCTGATCGCTTTAGTGTGTATCTCTCTCAGGGGAAAATTATGTCAGTTTCTCTTCCTGACGATGAGATTTAACACCTCACTGCACTAAACGGCTGGATGAAAGCGCTTTACCAATTGGGTTGACAATTTTTAATGCGTCTGGGTCGTCATCGGTATACGAGCGATCGCCCTAGCCCAAAAACAGATTCCTGAGTTCTGGCTGTCATCCCTATAGCTAAGCCTAAACGTATCGAGAAATGGCATCAACGCCTCCATCTCCTGGGGAGGTACTGCCATTCTCACTACAATTCGCCCGTAATCGGCGCTGTTGTTGCAGTAGCGACTTCAGTTCTTGTCAAACCCATCTCCCGGCTGATTTCGGTAGTTAGAAAGGTTTTATTTATACTTAGTATAAAAATTTCCTATATCTTTTTAGCGGCTCAATTGCCATACAGTGGTTCTACGCATCAGATGTTGCGTAGAACCACTGTGTCACTTCAGTCATGATTAAAACCTTTTTCAAATTCTTGGTTATCCAGGATGGGGAGTAGATATGGATACAAGCCTGATCGTTTCTAATATCCTAAATCCACCAATCCTATTCTTCTTTCTAGGTATGGTGGCAGTTTTTGTTAAATCGGATCTGGAAATTCCGGCTCCTTTCCCCAAGTTACTGTCACTTTATCTACTATTTTCCATTGGCTTTAAGGGAGGAGTAGAACTGATTAAAAGCGGCTTAACCCAGGAAGTGATATTCACCATGCTGGCAGCCGTATTGATGGCGTGTGCCGTCCCGATCTATACCTTTTTTATCCTGAAGCTGAAGCTGGATATCTACGATGCAGCAGCGATCGCCGCGACTTATGGCTCCATCAGTGCCGTAACTTTTATCACGGCAGGAGCTTTTTTGACCGAGTTGGGGATTGATTATGATGGTTATATGGTTGCAGCCCTAGCGCTTATGGAATCTCCGGCTATCATCGTCGGGCTGATTCTGGTCAATCTATTCACACCCAGCCAGGGAGATCGGGACTTTTCCTGGCCCGAAGTGTTGCAAGAAGCCTTCCTGAATAGCTCCGTATTTCTGCTGGTTGGTAGCCTGATCATCGGAGTCCTAACTGGAGAACGCGGTTGGCACACTTTGGAACCCTTTACTCAGGGATTGTTCTACGGTATCCTGACCTTCTTTTTGCTCGACATGGGGTTGGTTGCAGCTAGAAGGATTAAGGACTTGCAAAAAACGGGTGTTTTTCTCATTTCTTTTGCAATACTAATCCCAATCCTCAATGCAGGCATTGGAATTTTGATTGCAAAATTCATCGGAATGCCCAAGGGGGACGCGCTCTTATTTGCGGTACTTTGTGCAAGTGCTTCTTATATTGCTGTTCCCGCCGCTATGCGTTTAACGGTTCCTGAAGCGAATCCTAGCTTGTACGTTTCTACCGCACTAGCTGTAACGTTTCCTTTCAACATCATTGTCGGAATTCCCGTATATCTGTACGGCATTGAGATGCTTTGGAGATAACATCATGCATTCAGTTAAACGAATAGAAGTCATTGCAAATTCAGTTGAACTTGGCAAAATTTTAGACAGTTTAAAAAAATCAGGTGTAACCGGGCACCTAGTCATCCGAAATGTTGCCGGACAGGGGCTTAGAGGGGGTTCTGAAGATTTAGATATGACGATGCTGGATAATGTCTATGTCATCGCATTTTGTGCGCCAGAAAAACTTAAAGGTGCTGTGGAAATTATTCGACCAATCCTCAACAAGTTTGGAGGCAGTTGTTACATTTCTGATGCGATGGAAATTCGCTCGACGAGATGCGTTGCTTCGTTGTAAGGCGGCTGTTTCTATCTTCTGTGAAATCTGAAGAAACTAAAAAACAAAAATAAAGTCTAGCTTCGGCTTTGAACTTTGAATCGTTTATTCTGCAACTTTTACTTCTTCAATAGCGATGAATCAAAACAATGGGTTGATGGGGCGGCGCAATTTCTTGAATTTAACGGGAACTGGCGGAATAGCACTGATGGCTGCTGTGACAGGAAGTGCATTCTGGGGTGTGCAAGCAAATCGAGCGATCGCAGCGACTGTTGATCCTCTCAGCCCTGATGCCGCCCTAAAACGGTTGATGGAGGGCAATCAACGGTTTGTGCAACACAAGGCTAAACATCCCGATCAATCAGAGGCACGCATTAAAGAAATTGCCCAAGCACAACACCCTTTTGCAACGCTGCTAACCTGCGCGGATTCGCGGGTATCTGCGGAAATTTTGTTTGATGAAGGACTCGGTGACTTATTTGATATCCGGGTTGCCGGAAATATTGTGACTCCAGAAGTGCTTGGCAGTTTGGAATACGCTGTAGCTATCCTCAGCACTCCTGTGATTATGGTTTTAGGTCACGAACGCTGTGGTGCTGTCACTGCCGCAGTCCAGGGGGAACGTCTCCCTGGAAGCATGAATTCTTTTGTTAAAGCCATCAAACCTGCGATCGCTAAGACAAAAGATGAATC
>NZ_JACJOQ010000437.1:0-2807 GCF_014695635.1 Coleofasciculus sp. FACHB-712
TGAATGGATAGAGATAGAGGCTTATCGGGACTGGAAAAGTTTAGTAAAGTATGTCAAAAATGTGCTAAAAAAAGTCGGAACCGAATATGTAATTAATTTTGCTTAAGCACTTATTTCTGACTCAGCAGGAACGAGAATTTCTTCGCCATCCTCATTGCGCTTGTAGACTTTGTTACCACGTTTGTCATGACCAATAGCATTCACTTGAGCCATGAAGATTTCGTAGTCTCGAATTTGTCTTTGCATCGTCTCACGATTCATTTCTTCCTCGGTTTTCTTCTGAAGTAAAAGCACCGAAGTTTGTGTACCATTGCGAGGCTGAAAAGTGTCGGGGTGGAGGTCAATAGAAGCAACAATTCGGCAATGAGTCAGCATCCAGTAACGGACATAAAGCAGACCGGGCGCACCTAAAATGGCATCTGGCAGGACAATTGCCATGCGTCCGCCTGGTTTAAGAAACTGCCAACACCGTTCGATGAAAAGAATCTCTGGAGGCTGAGAACCTTGCAACACCTCAGTCGGTTCCCAGCCGTGTTCTGTCTTCCGCCAAACGTAACCCAGCTTGTACTGACTGAGTGTTTCTCGGTCTTTAATTGGCAACTTGGAACCAAAGGGGGGATTTGTCGCAATAGCATCAAAGAGAGCCAAGTCTTTAGCACTACGCAGGTTTGCTGGGTCAATCTTGAGGGCATCAGCAAACTTTTTCCGAAAGGTATCATCCCACTGATGAGGATGCAGAAGGCTATCCTGCCGCAAAATATTTCCAGACCCGTCGTTGTTCATCACCATGTTCATTTTGGTGGCTTTGACTAGATCCGGATTGATGTCAATCCCGAAAAAACATTGGCTAGCTACTTCTTGAATACGCTCATGCAGGGCGGCACGAATCCCTCTGCTAGACTGGCTTCCTGTAGCAGTCTGTAGCCGATTGATCGTCTCGTTCATGGCGATAACCAAAAAGCCACCAGTACCGCAAGCTGGATCGAGAAACTTTTGGTCAACACGAAGATCCAGCATTCTTACCGCCATCGTCTGTACGTTACGTGGCGTGAAAAATTCTCCGCGATCCCCCCGCAGGTTAGCACCAACTAATTCCTCGTAAGCTTTCCCTTTTACATCAATGTCTGTGTCCAGAAAGCTATAACGTTGGAGTTCGCCAATAACATAGGCAAGAGAACGAGGCTGGAGTTTAATGCGATCGTTGGCATCAAAAATAGTAGGGTAACGAGTCTTCACTGCATCAAAAATTTTACCAATCCTATTAGCTACAGTTAACCGACCGTCGTTACTCGCTTTCTCTTGGGCTGTAGCGTAGAAATCGAGAGGATTGGGAAGATTACGCTCATCGTGAATCTTGCAAAATATAACCTTCAGCAATTCAAAGAAAGCTGGTTGCTTCTGGAGTCCGTCAGTAACGTAGATATGGTTATGGCAGATTTTGAAGGAAAACAGCAGATTGTCGTCTGTTGCGTTCTTCAAATTCTCACGCTGGGGGCGGTTAACTTCCTCTGCATTTCCAGTGCGCGAAGGAATGTCGTTGGGTTCCTCCCAGACAACCTGACCTTGTGCAACAACACGTCGGAAGACAGATTTGTATTGTCCATTTGTCCACATTCCCCATTCAGCGTTAGGGCAAGCTGACATATAGGACTTAAGTTGATCAATACCCTCACGCCGATCAGAGGGCTGAGTTGAGTCACGTTTACACTCAATGATGATCCAGGCATTATCTTGTGTATGCTCTTGACCTTCTCGAAAGATAACGAGGTCGGCACGGTGACGTTTGCTTCCCAGCTTGACAGAAAACTCAACGGCGATTTGTTCAATGCAGTAATCTAATTCCAGTACAAGACGACGCTCTATGTTCTGGCGAACATATTCTTCGGGCGTGTCGTTGCGGATTTTCTGGTCGATGAAGTCGCTGATTTTCCCGTCTGGTAAGGCTGTGAGTATCTTGGACATTGCTTTGGCACTTTGAGGCATAGCTGCATAGCTGCTTTTGTATTAATACCAATAACCGTCCTCTGCGTATCTGTTACGTTGTGATTCTCAAAGGTCTGTTATCAGAGTAAGCGCGATCTCATCCTCGCCCCGTCACAGCCAAAGCGATCGCACTCTTCCCCCTTCCCACAGCAGCGCGATCGCACTCTACCCAATACAAAGCGCGATCGCATTCTTCTAATTTTTTATCTAATTCCTTGATACCTTTAGATCGCAAACCCCAAAACCACATTTAAACTAAAGCGAATCTGTTCCCAATATTCTTCCTCCATCACACCCACCAAACCTAAAACGCGACGATGATCGACAGCACGAATTTGCCCGACATCAATAAAACGGTCTTGGTCTAATCCATTGGAAGATGTTGCTTTAACATTCACAACGTAAGGGGCTTCTTTATTTCCCGGTCGAAACGGCATCACAATTGTCAGAAGCCCATATTGGTTCATAATGTCATTTTGCACAATCAAGCAAGCGCGGGTTTTTTGCGCCTCAGCCCCTATTGTCGGATCGAGCGTTACCCAACGGATTTCTCCCCGCCGATAAGTTAAATTACTCGCTGGCATTCATGCCATCCCCAGTTACACTATCCCAAGCTGCAATTTCAGCTTGGTACTCTGGATCTTTAGCATCCTGTTGGAGGGCGGTAATCATTTGTGCCTCCAAAATACGGCGGCGGTGTTCTGCAAGCAGATCGTTAATATAGGCGCTGCGGTTGCCTTTTGCCTGCCGATCTACAAATCGCAGGATGTCATCTTCTAAAGAGATTGTGACTTTCTGCATCAGTATGAGTTTTGGGTATGGTA
>NZ_JACJOQ010000438.1:0-3303 GCF_014695635.1 Coleofasciculus sp. FACHB-712
ATATGCGACAGACTGCCGATGATTATGCTAAGGCAGGCTATTTGGTACTGGTGCCGGATCTGTATTGGCGACTGGAACCCGATGTGCAACTCGATCCTGGCAAGGAGGAGCATTGGGCTAAAGCCTTTGAGCTACTTCGAGCATTTGATGTGGATAGCGGCGTAGAAGACCTCAAGGCCAGTCTATCTTTTCTGCGGCAGTATCCCAGCAGCACAGGCAAGGTCGGCAGTGTGGGCTTTTGTTTGGGCGGCAAACTGGCATATTTCATGGCAACACGCACCGATGCGGATGCCAACGTCAGTTACTACGGTGTTGAGATTGACAAGAATTTAGCCGAGGCGACAAAGATTCAGAAACCGCTGATATTGCATATAGGTGGAAATGATGAGTATGTGTCCCCAAGCGCTCAAACAACCATTCAGCAAGGACTGAAAGACAACCCTCTGGTCACAATCTATCGCTATGAAGGAGTGAGTCACGGGTTTAGCCGCATGAATAGTTCCGCTTATCGCCAAGAAGCCGCAGAATTAGCACGCGATCGCACGTTGGCGTTTTTAAAACAGCATTTAGGGTAGCGGGACTTAAACGCAAAGCGATTGAGATTTGGCGCACAAACAGCTATCAACTTCAACAAGTGTGAGGTAAAAGATGACAAAAGTTTTAATCGTTTACGCAACTGATTACGGCAATACCCAGAAGATGGCAGAAGCGGTAGCATCTGGTGTGACATCAGTTCCAGGTACTGAAGTGGCGGTAAAGTTTGTTGAGGATGTTACTGAAGATGATGTAATCGCCAGTGATGGGTTACTGAAGAGAGGCTGGAAGCTGCCAAGTATCATGGTGCGAATGTAACACGAGTGGCTGCTGCCTTAGCAGGCAAAGAATTGTTTGCCAAGTAAAAAACTCAGGACTAGCCCTCAGCAGGAAATAATGTCGCCTCGGAAACAATGTTGATGGGACAAGGATTGTAGATAACAATCCTTGTCCCATCAACAAACCCTGCTAAGTTAACTAGCTTGACAGTGCTACTTCAACAGATTGTTTACTGCCAATCAGTAGCTTAGCTAATTTTTCCTTAAGAGCCTCTGCTGATTCTACTGCTGGCATCATCCTAAGCATGAACTGCCAGGGTGGTTATAACATCAATATTTGGCAGAAACATACTTCTGGTGAACTACTCTATCGTGCAACTAATCCCAACGGGAATTTAAGTTTGGGCAGAGGAACTAGCCAAAGGACAGAAGACGTTTGAGTGTATAAGTTTCGGAATAGAAACTATGAATATTGGGTGTGGGATGGTACGTTAGATAATCCGCAGGCTGGAACTTTAGAGGTGTATAAAAACAACCGGATCTTGATGCAGCGAGCTTGTAGGAAAAGTTGAATCCTAAGAGAGGGTGTTATTCTCTAATGCTCGAATTGCGAACACTATGAGCGAATGATTCAGCCGTTTTTCATCTGAAAATCAGAAGTTGGCAGTCGGATTCCGGTATTTTTGCTTACCTTGGGATGCACTTGCTTCGTCCATACTTTACACCCCATTTACATCTACCGAAAGAGTTCAATCAGGGGATTTTCTCAAGATGATTCACTCGTTCCTGGCTGAGTGGAAAAGCCTGAAGGATATCAAGCCGGAGCGATAGTGAAATACTAGGGCAATGTCTTTATCGCTCACTGGGCTTCAAAACTAAAGGAGGGAGATCCCAATGAGAACGGCTGTCGATTACATGATAGCTTTACGATCTCATGTCTAGTCCTGCCGTTGCACACGCCAGAATCATTAGACCTCATGATTCATGCAGGAGATATAAATATACCGCCAGGTAGAAATATAAGGTTTTCCGACATTTTTAGTGGATGAAACTCTGATTGGTATCTTAAGCTACGAATACAGGGAGCGATGTATGGGGACTTAATAATAAGGATTATTAAGTTTATAAGAATTGATGAAGCTGCTTCTGGTTGAATGTTGGCGACGGTAGGGAAGAATTTTAAAATTATCCCTCCATTTATATACCTAAATTTCTAACTACCGAGGTATATTTTTTTCCGCCATATATGCATTGCGCTTCTATTCCCATGCATAGGCGGCAACTACACCTGATTTCATACGGTTGTGCCCACTGCGATCGCTATCAGGGTGGAGATACATTGTTAATTAAGCAAGTACATAAAAGTTTATGCATGGGGAAATGCCACTTCACCCATCGCCTAAACAGCTCGGTAGAGGAAAGTTGCTATGTTTCAACATTTCACAGACAAAGCCGTTAGGGTAATTATGCTATCCCAGGAAGAAGCACGTCGCCTGGGACACAACCTCGTGGGCACCGAGCAACTCCTTTTAGGATTAATTGCAGAAGGCACGGGTGTGGCGGCTAAAGTTCTGATCGATCAAGGCATCACCCTCCAAGCATGCCGGATTGAGGTAGAAAAAATTATTGGTCGGGGGTCTCGCTTTGTACCCTCTGAAATTCCCTTCACCCCTAAGGTGAAGCGTGTTTTCGAGCAAGCCTTTCTGGAAGCAAAGGCTTTCGGACATAACTATGTAGGCCCGGAACACCTGCTGCTGGGGTTAATTCAAGAAGGGGAAGGGGTTGCCGCCAAAGTGCTGCAAAACCTGAACGCTAACCCCGATAACCTCCGTACCGCCGTGATTCGGATGCTAGGAGATGTCACAGCCGTCTCTGCGGGTAGTGGAGAAGAGCGTTCGACATCCGGACGTGGCGATCGCAAAACTGCAACGTTAGATGAGTTTGGCACGAATCTGACGACACTCGCTGCACAAGGCAAGCTCGATCCGGTCGTTGGTCGCACCAAAGAAATCGAACGCGCTATCCAGATATTAGCTCGCCGCACCAAGAGCAACCCGGTGTTGATTGGAGAGCCAGGAGTTGGTAAAACTGCGATCGCGGAAGGTTTAGCTCAGCGGATTGTGAATAAAGACGTTCCTGGCTTTTTGGAAGATAAGCAGGTGATCGGTCTGGATATGGGTTCGCTGATCGCGGGTACCAAATTCCGGGGCGAATTTGAAGAACGCCTCAAGAAAATTGTGGATGAAGTTCGGACATCGGGGAACGTCATTCTGGTCATTGACGAAGTGCATACCCTGATTGGTACGGGTTCAACCGAAGGTGGCATGGATGCTGCGAATATCCTCAAGCCAGCATTAGCGCGAGGCGAGTTGCAGTGCATGGGAATGACCACCCTGGACGAATACCGCAAGCATATTGAGCGAGATGCTGCCTTAGAACGTCGCTTCCAACCGATTATGGTAGGCGCACCCAGCGTCAGTGAAACCATCGA
>NZ_JACJOQ010000439.1:0-10256 GCF_014695635.1 Coleofasciculus sp. FACHB-712
CTCTTCCGACTCGGCTTTTCCCAACTTACAGGCTCCCCATCTCTCAAAACATTAACTTCAGTTCCATCTTTCAGCTTGCCAGGGATTACGTGCCAACCATCATCTCTGGGGGGAGCGGGGGCAAAAATACTCCAAGATTGATCTACCCTCAAAATTCGGCTAATCCAGTCAATCGAATTTAAGGCTTTTCGATTAAATTTCTCAGGAGCAAAACTTCTGAAGTTCCAGATAGTGACATAAGCTAGCAAGAGTAACGTCACTATATTCATCGGTCGCGAAAAACGTACTTCAAGGGGACGGAACTTGAAGGGTTTTGTAAAGTTACCAGCAGCCCTGCGGTTAGATGCAATTGTCTCGTAAAATTTCGTTCCTACAGACATCACAGGCCCCCATTTGAGAAGGGGAACCAGTGGCTTAAATATTGGGGATAAACTACAAACGTAAGCGATCGCTTCCCACTTAAAATGCCTGTTTCCTTGCCAATCCACCACTACCCAAGAATTTTTCGCTTGCATATCTGCAAAAATCGAGGGATCGTCCTGAGCTAAGAGCAGTGGCGTCTGTGCAGGCAATATCAGGAAAGTGCGAATCAGGTGGACAACCTTCTTGCAGAAGCCACAGTCGGCATCGTAGTAAATCTGGAGTCCGGCTCGTTCTGGAGTATACAGCCGCTTAGATACCGAGTCCCAAACTTCCGTCGGGATGAAAGCTAGCCAGCTAGCTGTACTGAGAAATGGGAAAATCCCCAGCACAAACGACAATCCGAAACCGATATGTAAGAGGATAAACGAGATAACTGCACAGCAGCGGAAAAAGCTGGTACGGACGGGAACGAAGAGTAACAGGGGACCAAGAGTTTCCAACCACAGGGCGCTAAAGGTGAGCAAGACTAAAAGTGCAGAAGGCAGACTAAGTAGGAATTGACCAAAGGGTGTTGCGTATTGGTCGAAACTCAAAGCATAGTAAACCGCACTGCCATCAGGCCACCAAAGTGGACTCTTCGCTTTAAAAGCCGCCGAAAAGATGTAGATAAAGCATTGTTGTAGCGTCAGTGCTAGGGTGGCACCGGAGAGGATGCGCTTGGGTAATTTTTGGGTAGATGTATTTAGGGCACTGTCAATCGAGTAATAAGCACCCAAGGGCAAAAACATTGCCCAGAAAAGCAGCGCACGAATTACATCATCCGCCGCGAAAATCAAAGCTGGGTTTCGGTTGTGGAGAGATACCATCAGCGCCCAAGTTGCGATCGCTGCTAACCGGGTTCGGTATCCCACCAATAGCGCTGAAGCCACAAATCCAGCTAGCAAAAATAGAATGGCTTGAAACCAGGTTTGACCGCCCAGCGCATGAACTGACCAATACCAAGGTTTTAAGATAGTAGTTAGTAGCGATCGCGGCATCACTCCAGCATCTGTATAATGTGCTGTCAGATCCCCCGCCCGAATGATTAAATCGGCAAGAACAACCAGCGCCAAACCAATCCGAAACAGGGCTAGCGATCGCAGGTCTAACCCAAACAGTTGCTCAAGCTTGGAAGTAAAAATGGCTTTAGATTTTTGCTGAGTAGAAGCCATAAAACATTAGACCTTGATGGAAAATTTTTTCATGGTTAACGGCAGTAAGCAATTGCCGTTTGTTAAATTTAATACTTAGATCGCCTGGAGTAATTCGCCGCCAATCGCCGCTTTCCCAAACTATTGGACCCTAACCGCCGGATTGCTGCCAGCCACTTCCAGACTGTTAAAACAACCCGCCGAATCGCTTGATAAATCCAGTTTCTCACTACTCGGAGGCGGTGAGGCACGGTTGGCAGACGCTGGAGGTAAACGACTTGTCTAGTAATCGATGCCAAGCGCCCTTCTAAATTCAGACCAAAGCTAGAAACCGCAGCCGCACCCTTTCCTAACGTCACCATCTCTCCCAAGTGCAAATAGCGGAAGCGCCGTAAGCGTTTGCCCGCGATCGCTGCCCAAATGTTGCGAGCAGCACAATCTGCCTGTTGAAAAGCGGCTTGAGCGGTTGCTGGCACCCGTGCGCCACGGGGATTGTAAATTTCTGCCAAATCCCCCAAAGCAAACACTTCTGGATAGTCAACTAATTGTAAGGTAGGGCAAGAAATCAGTTGTCCCTGGTTATTATGCTGGCAATCAAGTTCGCGCACCCAATCGAGCTGCCGGGTTCCAGCCGTCCAAAATACCAAATCTACAGGCAAAGTGTCAATCTGACCATCCCGAACTAGGGTAATTTGGTCAGGTTCAATGCGGTGGATGCTCGTTTCTAGTTTTACCCGCACACCACGACTTGATAAAGCACGGTGAGCCGCAGCTTGAGTATGAGCGGAAAAGGTTTTTAGAATTTGATTGCCCCGGTCAATCAGCAGTACCTGCCCTCGTTTCTGTAGCCGGTCAGCGATTTTGCAAGCGAGTTCTACGCCATTAGGACCAGCGCCCGCGATCGCAATCCGCATTTGTTCCTGCTCAGAAAGCTCAAACTCGTATAGCTGTTGTTTCAGAAGCTCTACATCCGCCAAACTGCGAAAGGTTTGGGCATAAGTGCCAGCTCCAGGAACGCCCTCTAAGCGCGTTTCTCCCCCAACTGCTAAAACTAGGTAGTCGTAAGCGAGAGCCTCACCGGATTCAAGCTTTACCTGGCGCGTTTGTAAATTAACCTCCTGAATCGTCTCTTGACAAAACCGAATATTAGTGTTCCTTAATAGCTTTTGATAAGAAGGAGCGATTTCCCACGCTTGCAGTTCGTCTGTCACCAGTTCGTATAGCAAGGGGGTAAAGAGAAAGCGATCTTTTTGCTCAACCAGGGTAATTTCGCATCGACTTGATTTGAGTAAGGGAAAACGGCGCAGGTACAAAGCAGTGTAAAGACCACCAAAGCCCCCACCGAGAATGCAAATCCGGGTGGGAGTAGCGCTCCCAGATTCAGAGGGAGTAGAACTGACCTTTCTTTGATGCTTTGTACCGTCTAGCTTGCCGTCCATATCATTGACAGGGTTTTGGTAAATAAGCTTGATATCAAACGCGAATGGCTAAAGCGATTCGCTATTGCGGCACTTTGGTCGTGGAGTTGGGCGCTGTCAGTTGCTGAGCGATCGCTGGTTTTAGCTGTTGAACCAGCTCCATTGCCCGGATTGTTCTGGCTTCCGGCTTCAGGTGATAGTGGGTATCAGCGAACAAGTTAGAGTCACTCTTCAGGTTCAACGAGTCTTTTTCGTAGATCAAAGGAGCGATTTTGCTCAGTTCCTCAGCCGTCTTTTTAACGTTACGAATCGTCTTCTCGTCGCTGCTGTTCGCATAGACCCACGGCAATGACAGAACTAAAGTTGCTCCCTTTGCCTCGACTTCTTCACGGAATTTAGCGATCCGCTGAAGCGCGTGTTTGGATACGGGTTCTTGAAATGTCATCTGCCACCAGTTCCCAGCGCGTTCTTTCGTTACGGTAGGGTCGCCACGTTCGTCAACCGGATCGGAGTAGTAGCCAGTCATTTTTCCTTTTTCAATCACCTCCAAGCTCGACTTAGTAATTCCTCTAAGAGTCGGAACCCCTAGCATCATTGCGTCTAGAGCCAACTGTTTGGGAGGGATTCCTCCCAAACCGGGCTGTCCAATTGCCATCCCAAACGAACCAGAGCGATCGCCCAACCCATCCTCATCCAACAGCAGCAGGTACTCTGGAATCAGAAGCACAATGTCGCCCCGGCGAACTTGACTCAAAACGCTCGGAAGGATGACATCTAAACCAATTGGGCCATCTAACCCCATGTTGAATACGGGAATGCCGAGTTCTTGCTCCATTAGCTTGGTATTCAACGTGTAGTGCGCTCCAGAACCACCCGTTATCAGAAGGCGGTGGGGTGCTTCAATTTGGCTTGCCAGCGCTACCTTGCGTTCGTACATAGCACGCAGCCAGCTCAGTTCTCCACCGTAGCGCACGTTGTAGAGGTACCCAACAGACCAGGCTAAACCAGCAACCGCTATCCAACTAGCAAGCTTTAGAGGTTTCCACATTAGAACTCGAAGTAAATAAATTTAGAAGGGGTATTTGCAGCTAGCAAGATGGTCAAACCTAACAGAACGCGAGTTACCCAAGGGGATAACAGCAAATCATATTCATTCGTCCGTTTTTGCCAAACTGCGAGGTGTTCCAAGAACAATTCCGCCGTTGTGAGAAAGAGGATCAAAACTAAGACCGCACCCTCATTCGCACTAAAGGAACTCATTGCCGCTCCCAAATTTGAGAACGAGTACGCCCAAGGCGTCACTAGTGTTTGCAGCTTCTGTCCCAGTCGAGTCATATCTGACTCCATGAAGAACAGACAGCCCAGCATCACCGAACCAAAGGTTAGCGCCCACGATAAGAACTGAGGCATGAATAGGCGTTCGCCAACGAATCGGTAAAAAGGGCGACCCGCATATCGCAGAACTAGCAGTAACAAGCCATGATAAGCACCCCAAATGATGAAATTCCAAGCAGCTCCGTGCCAAAAGCCTGAGAGCGTAAACGTGACGAACAGATAGAAGGCAGCCCACTGCTTCTTTGCGCCCATCAGGGGGAGGAAAACGTAGTCTCTAAACCAGGTACTTAGCGTTACGTGCCAACGACGCCAAAATTCTTGGATGCTGGGTGAAGTGTAAGGGGCGATGAAGTTAAGCGTTAGCTGAACGCCTACAAATTTAGCTAAACCTAGTGCGATGAAACTATATCCAGCAAAATCAAAGTAAATCCTCAGAGTGAACAAGTAGATAGATAGCCACACCAGCCAGACATTTCCTGTTTCTTGCAAGTTGATGTACGGCGACAAGTTATCTGCCAGTACCAACTTCATAAACAAGCCCAAAGACAGCCACTTGAGACCGTCCTCAAAGTTTTCTACGGAGAACTTAAAGCGGAATGATTCAATTTGAGGAAACAAGTCAGCTCGGCGCTCAATCGGGCCAGCGACGACTTGCGGGAAGAAGGAAACAAAGTTGATGTAATCAACAACTCCAATTGGCTGCTTATTTTTGCTTCTGAATGAATCCACTACAAAAGCAACCATCTGGAAGGTATAAAACGAAATCCCTGGAGGAATTGCACCTGCACCAGGAATGCCGCCTCTCTGCTGCCAACTCGCAGCAACTCCCCCCACAAATAGTCCTAGAACATCTTCCACAAAGAAGTTCACGTATTTGAAGTAGGCAAGGATGGCGACGTCGATTCCGATCACAACTGCTGCGATCGCTTGCGACTCCCAACCTCGACGGCGCAACATCAGCCGCACCATCACGTAGTTAAAGATAATCTCAAAGGCGAAGATGATAAAGCTGGAGCGCGACGCATTCACAAACAGCATCAGCGACAGCGCCATCAACCCGATGCTATCCAAGTAATCTCGCCAAATGTTCAGGTACTTGCCTATATAGCGAACCGTGAAGAAGGGAACGCCGATCAGAAGAAGTACCCACCAGAAGGAGAAATCAGAGAAATTCAATTGACTGTTTCCTCCCTATTTTTTAGGGTTTAAAAGTTATTATCTTATCGAGTATTTAGCGATTGGTAATTAGTCATCAAGAATGGGTTATCTTTCCTTGTCCGAAGTTGAAGATTTACAGTCACCACAACAGCGATAAAATCTTTAACCAATTCCCAATTCCCAATTACCAACCAGATATCTTACTCTAGCTGCCGCTAATTCGGTTCCACAGACCGCCCCAGCCAGAAGACTTGGAAGATGCCTCTACTTTTTCAGTTTTATCGTCACTAGCATCCTTGACATTGCTAG
Organism: Coleofasciculus sp. FACHB-712; assembly: GCF_014695635.1. Classification (NCBI taxonomy): domain Bacteria; kingdom Bacillati; phylum Cyanobacteriota; class Cyanophyceae; order Coleofasciculales; family Coleofasciculaceae; genus Coleofasciculus; species Coleofasciculus sp. FACHB-712. Next base: position 5,774 of record NZ_JACJOQ010000439.1, read on the forward strand.
ACGCAACTGGAGACACTGCCGCTGAGACATCAAACTCTTTAACCAAGTATTCAGCAGATTTTTCAATAGTCGGATAATCCCACAGCAGAGTAGAAGGAAGCTCGCATCCTAGCCAATCTTCTAAATCGCCCACTAAGGTAACAGCATCGATGGAATCCAGACCGTAGCGCGTCAAAGGTTCGCGGACATCAATGGTTTTTGCATTGAGTGAAAGTTGCTTAGAAAGCTTGGTAACTAGCCAGGATTGAATCGCTTCAGCAGGGGAGTTTTCAACAATCATATTCTCGTCTTGTAAATTGTTTTTGCTTAAATCTTCACTAGGCTTGGAGCTGGAGTTCTGAAGCTGCATGGGTTTTCTCCTCTGGTGATTGGGCTTGGGCTAGTTGGAGGGGGACAATCGAAAACATCTTGTTTTCTCGGTCAAGCTTGAGAAGTTCTTGGGCAACATTCTCGATGTAAATGCTAGGAATAATACCTGATGAAGGACGAAAAGTCATCAGGAGTCTGTTCAGACAAATTGCCAACCATTCACCCTTTGCAAAAAAGTCACCCAAGATTTTTCGGTTGTAAATCCACATATGTACGCAAGCTGCTGCTGCGTGCAACGTGCAGTACTTCTTAGCGAGTTCAAATAACTCCGGAGACTGATCGTGTCCGAATTCAAAGCCTGAGGTTGCCAAGAATTCATCCTGTGCGTCGAGTTCTTCGAGGACCGCGCTTGTCAGTGTTATCAGCTTCTGCAACACTTCAGCATCGACGCTAGAATCTGTCTTTAAGTCATACAAGTGTTCTAGAGAGATTTCCAGACCTTGTAAAACATCATCGCATCCCCGGCTGAACAGCTCAAATTTTGCCCGTTCGCATGGTGGTAGCGGTGCTTCTAGAGAAAACCGGGTTTCCAGAGGCGATCGCAATCCCTCATAAGTGGCAGCATTTCTTTTCGCCCGGTATTTCGCCATCTGACGAAGCTGTAAAATCAGCGCGTGCAAGTTAACAACCGTACTGCCATCAAACACGCTAATAATGGCATTATCTCGGACAACTTTTTGAAAAATTCCCTCATCGTGACCTTCGCGCAAATAGAAACGTGCCCCTAGAATTACGGAAAGGTTTTGAACTAACTTTTCAACCGTTATAGGCACAAAATATTTTACGAAGATAGACGAAACGCTAGATTGCTCCGGCGCGACATGAAAACTTCTTGCCCCCGCAATCGTGACACAATCGCAGACCAAAATATCTAAGAAAGCGTCTACTAAAGTAGTCCGGGGGTGAGGAATATCGAAAACCGTTTTGCCGTATAATTTCCGTCCCAGAGAAAACTTCAGCACCGTTCTCAGGGCTGTATCCGCCGATCCTAAAGAAAAGGCTGCACACAACGTCCGGGTTAGATGAAAGCCTTTCAGCCCCAATTCTAAACCCGCTCCTTCTTGCCCCAGACGCATTTCTTCAGGTACAAAGCAATTATCAAAACGGATTCCGCTCATATCAGAACCGCGAATTCCCAAAGTCTTGATCTTAGGAAGATTGGAATAACCCGCTGGATCGATTTCACTTTTATCAACAACAAACAGCGACAAGCTACGTGCCCCGCCAGTGTCATTTGTTTTGGCAAGCACAACTGAAATTCCAGAAATTGTTGCTCGGTTAATTGGCCATTTTTCCCCATTCAGCAGATAACCACCGGGAACCTTAGTTGCCTGCACATCACTAGCAACTAGGTCGCTTCCGTGTGCCCTTTCTGAATAAGCAAGACACATGGCACCATGTTTATCTTTAATAAACTTTGCCAGCTTTTGTTTCTGTTCGTGGGTGCCTGCCATCCAAACTAAACCAGACCAGAAAAGCGTGCTAAAAGTTATCGATGTCGTTAGGTCACGTCTGGACAAAACTCTAACAAAAGCGACGAATTCTTCATAAGATTTCAGCTCTCCACCGTATTCCACGGGGATGTGGTAGTGATGAAGATTCCAGTTATAAAGCCATTCAACGTCTTTTTCTGGAAATTCTTCGCGCTCGTCCAGCTCCATGACGCTTTTGAAAGACATCACGCTTTCCGGCTGTGTTGGATCGCCTAAGTCCTTTTCGAGCGCTTCAGCGACCCAGTACTGTTTTAGTTGATGCATTGAATTCTCCGTGTAATGGGTAATGGCTTATCGGTGTGGGTAATCGCAAGCAATTCGCAATTCCCAATTCCCAATCGCTATTTAGGAGTTTGCACTTTCTGCAACAGGGATTCTACTTCTCCCTTGAGACTTTGAAACTTTGCCGTGGCTTGAGGATTTTCGCTCCAATCCGCGACGACATCTAGACTTCCTGCTAAGAAAGCTGCTCGACAACCCTGACGTTGAATCTTGCCGCTGGAAGTTTTCAGGATACTTCCCGGCTTCACCAATACCACAGCATAAACCTGTAGCTCGTGCTGTTCCGATACCACCTGACGGATGGCTCCCATGACCTCATTGGTGTCTAGATTCTGGGTATGACGCTCGACTTCCTGGACAATTACCAGTCGCTCCTCGCCATTCACCATCACTGAAAAGGCTGCGCCATGTTCGGGTCGAAGCGCTGCATGGCTTTCTTGCACCGTCCATTCAATATCTTGAGGATAGTGATTGGTGCCTCGGATGATAATTAAATCTTTGATGCGCCCCGTGATAAATAGCTCGCCATCTTTTAAGAATCCCAAATCGCCGGTACGTAGAAATGGCCCTTCATTTGTATCTGCGATGCGTGCCCGGAAGGTGCGTTCCGATTCTTCGGGTCGCTGCCAGTAGCCGTGAGCCACGCTAGGATCGGACACCCAAATCTCGCCGACTTCATCAGCGGCACATCGAGTAAATTTCTCTGGATGCACGATCGCTATCTTGGTGTCGCACACTTTAGTTCCGCATCCGACAACTGTTCGTACAATATCTTGATTTTTGGAGGCTGGAACGATGCGATTTTTTTCTAGTGCTGCCGGATCGAGATTGCACAAAACGGGTGTTGCGGTTTGTGCAGAGAAGGATACTAATAGAGTTGCCTCAGCCAATCCGTAGGCAGGACAAAAAGCATTCCACTGGAACCCGGATGGTGCAAAGGTTTCGTAAAAACTTTCCATAACTTGGGGGTTGATTGGCTCAGCGGCATTGCCTGCTGCACGCCAACTACTCAAGTCCAGGGTGGCGCGTTGTTCTGGTGTAATCCTACGCACGCATTGATCGTAGGCAAAGTTAGGGCCTTGGCTATGGGTCACTTTGTAGCGCGAAATCGCCTGGAGCCAGTGGAATGGCCGTTTGATAAAGGCGAAGGGCGACATCACGTAGCAGGGGATACCGTTGTAGAGAGGTTGGATGAGTCCTTCAACCAGTCCGTAATCGTGGAAGTAAGGCATCCAGGCCACAGTTACGCTGTCCGGGGTGTAGCCACAGGCTTTTTGGAGGTTCGCTGAGTGGAACATTACGTTACTGTGGCTGAGCATCACACCTTTAGGAGTGGAGGTGGAGCCTGAGGTGTACTGGAGATAGGCCAGCATATCGCTGGTTACGGCTGGATCTTGCCAGGTCTCAGCCAGAGACAGGTCTACCTGCTCGGTGTCAATCCAGCTCATTGCCTGAAATTCCGGAATTTTCTCGTCGTACTCTTCAACGAGGGAAAGAATGCCAGAGGTGGTTAGCACCAATGAAGCTTGGGCATCTTTCGCGATCGCTTGCAGTCTGGGCAAGGTTCGCTTCAATCGCCCCGCTTCCGGTGGGGGTACGGGAATGGCAATTGTCCCGGCATATAAGCAACCGCAAAAAGCGGCAATAACCTCTAGACCTTGTGGATAAAGCAGTAGTGCCCGCTCTCCTCTGGCATTATGCTGTTGTAGCAAGGCAGCGATCGCTCTCGCTTGACGATCGAGCTGAGCATAAGTGAGCTGGGAACCTTCTTTCTTGCCATCAATCAGAAAAGTATAAGCTACCTTTTCCGGCTGCTGGAGTGCCCTCCACCGCAGCAGTTCAACCAGGGTAGAAAAATTTTGAGCTGTAGAAGAATCAATATCGCTTGGTGTAACGGTGTTCATAAGTACTAATGGAAACTTACTAGCTTTATTGAGAAGTGGTCGCGGCACCAGAAAGTTGACATATCAAGGTTAAGAACTACAATTCATCTTCTTTATTGTTTTTGTTCAGACTTTAAAAAAGCTTCTAGCTTGAACAATCTGGCAAGGTACAGACAGTGGTCTTGAGTAAAAAAAAATCAACCTTTCGGTAGTTTTTCAATTTTGGTCTGATGTCTATCTTTAAGACTAGTAATTCTACGAATCTTTACTAAAAAAATATATTTTAAATTCCAGACTAAATACGGTAAATAACTTATCCTACATTGCTTTTCTTGATATGGCACCTAAAAAGTTTTATAAAGATTTTGTAAAGTTATTTCATTGTTAAGTCCGATTAATCTGTCATCTAAATTACAAATATGAAAACTTCTTGCACAAGCTGGTTTCCGAAAGACG
>NZ_JACJOQ010000044.1:0-9018 GCF_014695635.1 Coleofasciculus sp. FACHB-712
ATCCCAGAGTTTGGCGATCGCGTTGTCATGCCTTGCACTCACGGCAAAACTCGTGAGGAAGCAATTCACAAGGGCGAAGAAGTGATTGAAATGTACTTAGAAGCATGGCTTGCAGAAGGTGAATCCATCCCTGAACCCAGTACGCTTCAAATTGCCTGATTACCTTTTTAGAAGTCCTACTCTGTAGTCAGTTCACCCAACTTGAGAACGTGACCTAGGTTGAAAAACAAGCATAGACAAAGCGATACTCACTTGCGTAAACACTCAGTTCCTTGCGGGATACCAGCACCAGCATTAAGGCGTTGTTGGTGAGGAGCGATCGCAAGTTGTCCTAAAATCCGTTATCGAATTCCTCAGAAATATCAAGTGGGCAAAAGCCCACAGATATTCCTAATAGGTAATTTGTAGAGTCACGGATGCCTCTACCTGTTGTTCGCCACCAATCACGGGTGTAGACGCCTCTACTTTTCCAGATCGCAAAGCCATGTCAGCTAGGGGCATTGGGGGCGGCGGCGTCGTAGAAGCACCATTAACTTGAATGTTTACCACTTCCCGGCGAGTAAGATTTAGGGCACTCAAAACAGCATCCGCTTGCTCTTGGGCATCTTGAGTCGCTTCGCGCAAAGCTTGCTTTTGAGCGGTCGCGATCGCACTATCAGCAGCAATAAAACTAATGCCGTCAATCCGCGTCGCCCCAGCTTTCACTGCTTCATCCAGAAGCGTTCCGGCTGTTTGATTATTAACTCGAAAGCTAACGATGTTGGTGGCGGTATACCCAGTCAGACGCTGGACGTTGTTTTCGTAGCTGTAAGTCGGGTTGAGGCTAATGCCGGTGGTTTGTAATTTTTCGACATTGCGAGATTTTAGCAAATCCACCACTGCGCTAGAGCGTCGTGCTGCTTCCTGCTGCACATCCGCCGCCACTTTACCCTGAACCTCAACCCCCAGCCGCACCAGCGTTAACGTTGTTGCAATCGATTCTTCTCCCCTGCCAGTGACAGTGATGGTTCGCAACATTTTCTCTTGGGCGATCGCTGGATTCGTCATGATTACACTTAAAAGACCCACGGCGAAAGATATTGCCTGACGCTGATACCAGGAACTTGCGAAAGATGGAGTTCGATTCATTAGATCGTGTTGTCTCATACTAGAACTGCACCAGCTGCTTTTCATTGTGCCGGTGGAATGTTCCTAATCTGCCACTACCACAGCCAAAAAATCTCAGCAGTTACCGTTTTAGCAACTCAGGCGATAGTGCTAGTTGTAATGCAAGGGGTATCGCCCGATCGCCAGTCCTATCGGGGATGGTAAGTATTTATACTTTGCTTTCAGGGATTAGATTCAACTATGCGATCGCGCCGCGAAATTGACCGCGCCCCTTTCAAGCCATCATCTTGACAGGTCTTTGACTCTTGTTAAATCCCCAGATAAAAGCTTGATTTTGTAAAGAAGCTTGTACATTGAAAAGAATGATTTTGTGCAGAACTCATGCCGATAGATGCAGCTCACTGGCTTAGTTTACTAAGCCCAACTTTCTCACTCTCACTTTCGAGCAAAACTATTGCTGTCTTAGCGACAGCAACACAAGAAGCAGAAAAAAGTCCAGTGGTCTTAGCGGCAGTGTTACTGACTTTAGTCATCATTTACTTCGCTAGCAAAATGGGGGCGGAGATATCAAACTGGATGGGCTTCCCGCCTGTATTAGGCGAACTGGTCGGCGGTGTAGTGGTGGGTATCTCCGCCCTGCATCTGCTGGTATTTCCAGAAAGCGGGTCAGTCGCTTCTGATTCTGTCCTGATGTCCTTCTTGCAAGGCACTTCTGGCTTAAGTCTCGACACGATTGGTGAAGTATTTCAAACCCAGAGCGAAGTCATTTCCGTTTTAGCAGAACTGGGCGTAATCGTACTGCTATTTGAAATTGGTCTGGAGTCGAACTTAAAGGAACTGATGGCAGTCGGTATCCAGGCAGTCGTCGTCGCAGTGGTGGGGGTAGTGGTGCCCTTTGCAGCTGGCACTGCGGGGCTGATGCTCTTTTTTGGCGTGCCAGCGGTTCCGGCGATTTTTGCGGGTGCGGCTTTGACTGCAACCAGCATTGGGATTACTTCCAAAGTTCTCTCAGAATTGGGGCGTCTCACTTCTAGAGAAGGTCAGATTATTCTGGGCGCTGCGGTTATAGACGATGTTCTGGGTATCATCGTTTTGGCAGTGGTAGCTAGTTTGGCAAAAACGGGTGAAGTAGATGTCAGCAACGTCATTTATCTGATCGTCAGCGCCAGTAGTTTTCTACTAGGTGCGATTCTGCTAGGTAAGGTTTTTAACAAATCCTTTGTAGCGATCGCCGATCAGCTCAAGACGCGCGGCGGGCTAGTCATACCGGCTTTCATCTTCGCATTCTTGATGGCCTATGTGGGAGCCGCTATTCACCTAGAAGCCATTTTGGGAGCTTTTGCCGCTGGCTTAGTCTTAGACGAGACGGATAAGCGTAAAGAACTGGAAAAGCAGGTAGTGCCTATTGCCGATCTGCTGGTGCCGATTTTCTTTGTAACGGTTGGGGCTAAAACTGACCTAGGAGTTCTCAATCCAGCGGTTCCCAGTAACCGGGAAGGGTTGTTCATGGCTATGTTCCTGATTGTCGTGGCAATTCTCGGAAAGGTTGTTACGGGTCTAGTCGTATTTGGTCAACCTCAGATCAACCGATTAGCGATTGGCGTCGGGATGATTCCACGAGGCGAAGTCGGGTTGGTCTTTGCCGGTGTTGGTTCTGCCAGCGGTGCTTTGTCTGAAGCCACAGAAGCCGCGATTATTATGATGGTCATCTTGACAACTTTTTTAGCACCTCCCTTATTACGGTTTGTGTTTCAAGAGCCTGCATCGGTTCCTGCTAAGGAAAGCGATTAGTTATTAATTCATGTGTGGGTAGTGGGTAGTGGTGGTATACAATCAACACCGACTACCTACTCCGTAGTACCTACTGACAAAAAACTAACAGCAAACGGTTTTTGTGAAACTTAAGTCACTTTATCTACGTCCCTTGGGGTTGGTTATCGGATTTAATCGGATTTAAAAGGTTTCTCTCGCTTTGAGAAAAGTGTTGGCTCGCGTGGCTTGGGAATAGGCAGCATCAAGACGTTATCATTGCCAAGCCCTGAGAACAAAAATCTCTGATGAGAAACTCCATACACCAGGCATCTTCCCGATGGTAATTGGCTTTTTCCAGCGAAAAAAGTCATGCCTAGTCGATTATTCTGCATTGCGACCAAAGTCGTGATATTGTTCAACCCAGTCTAAAATCGTTTACTTTGTTTACCGCAATGCACCGGATGTGAACCGAAAACATCCGAAACAGGTCTACAGCGTACAGGCCGATTATTACGGTCTTTGCCTTTTTCAGGAGCAACGATAGTGAGATTTTACTGGCTATTACCCAGTTTTTTGAGCATTTTTCTCGTTTCACTTCCCGCGAATGCGGCAAGACTGGTGTATTGGCGTTTTGATGCCAATCAGAACCGACTAGACTTTAGGACGGATGATGGAGTGCAACCGCGAGCGCAACTGCTTGCCAACCCGACCCGTGTGGTAATCGATCTGCCCGGTACCAGCTTGGGGCGCTCAACGGTGACTCAGCAGTTGGCTGGATCGCTGCGTTCTCTGCGAGTAGGACAGTTTGAAGGTAATACTACTCGGATGGTGATTGAATTAGACCCTGGTTACACCCTCGATCCAGAAAAAGTGCTAGTTCGAGGAGCTTCCCCCAGCCAGTGGTCGGTGCAATTACCAAAGCCCGAACGAGTAGCGCAGGTGTCAAATCCTTCACCCAGAGATCTAGCACCCAGAGATCTAGATTTGGGAAATTCTCCGCCGCCCCCTTTGCAACCGCTTCCCAATCAAGCTCCTAGAAATCCTTCGCCGCCTCCAGTGCTGAGTCGCCCACCGATTCGTCAGACACCTCCAAACGTAACGGTTGGGTCGCTTGCTCAAATCGAAGATGTGCAGGTAACGCGAGATGGGTTTTTCCTAAGGACGAATGGGGGTCGCCCGCAGATTATTAAGGTGAACCGGAGTAGCGATCGCAAAAACATTACTTTTGACCTGCGAGGAGCGACCCTTTCCCGCAGTCTTACATCGCCTTCTTCGACGGTGAATCGCTATGGCGTCAGTCGCATCTTATTGTCCCAAGTTGATACTTCACCCTCAATCGTTCGCGTCACGATGAACGTGAGGAGAGAAAGCCCGGACTGGCTGGCAAGTGTTAGCGATTTTGGCGGTATTGTCATCTTGCCGAAGGGTACGAGTGCTGGCGACATTGAAAGTCCACCACTAGCTGGAAATCAACCCTCTCCCATTTCGGGGGGGTCTAGACCGCCTTCAACTGCACCCAGCCAACCCGTCCCCACCAACCGTCCGAATAATCAGTTAGCAACAATTCAATCGGTTGAACTCGCTTCTTCCGGAACCCAGTTATTAATTCGGGCGGATGCGGCTGTCAGATACACCGGCAGATGGGATGCAAGAGAGGGAGTTTATCGAATTACGATTCCTTCCGCTGAACTAGCTGACCGAGTTAGGGGACCTCAACTGGATGCCACCACTTCAGTGCGGCGGGTGCGTTTGCAGCAGCAAGACTCGCGGACTGTCGTCATTCTGGTGCAACCAGCCTCAGGGGTACAGGTTGGAGAACTCAATCAGGTGAGCGACCAACTTTTAGCACTGCAACTGCAACGAAGTCGCCTTGGCTCGGTTGTTCCTCCCACAGGCCCTATTCGGGTTCCGCCCACGGGTTCTGTTAACGTGCCGCCGCCTCAGAATAACAATCCGCCTTCGCGACCCCGCCCCCGTGTTGGACGATTGGTTGTGGTTGTAGATGCCGGACATGGAGGCAAAGACCCTGGAGCCATCGGTTATAGAGGTTTGCGAGAGGTCGATGTAATTTTGCCGATTGCACAGCAGGTAGCGGCATTGCTAGAGCAACAGGGCATCCAGGCGGTGATGACGCGAAAGGATGACTATTTTGTAGACTTGCAACCACGAGTAACGATGGCTGAGCGAGCCAATGCCGATTTATTCGTCAGTATCCACGCCAATTCAATTGGTGGGCGTCCTGATGTGCAGGGGCTGGAGACTTACTATTACTCTAGTGGTGGGCGTTTAGCGCAAACCATTCACAATAGTATTTTGCAGAACGTTGATATCCGAGATCGAGGAGTGCGGCAGGCGAGATTTTATGTACTGAGGAAGAGTTCGATGCCCGCTGTTTTAGTGGAGGTTGGTTTTGTGTCCAGCCCACAAGAGGCTGTGAAGTTGGCTTCGCCAAATTACCAGAGCCAGATGGCAAGAGCGATCGCTCGCGGTATTCTACAGTACATTCAACAAAGTCTCTAAATGCCGGTTTGTGGGGAGTGGTTGATTAATGATGAATAAGGAACAAAAAACAAATGAGGCTCTTCAACGAGCCAGAATTGGGATTTTTGATAGCGGAGTCGGCGGGCTGACGGTATTGAGGGAACTCTACCGGCAGCTGCCATCCGAATCGATTCTTTACTTTGGCGATACGGCTCGACTGCCCTACGGCACTCGCTCTCAGGCAGAAATTTTGCACTTTGTGCGCGAAATTCTCATCTGGATGATGCAGCAGGGCGTCAAAATGGCGATCATGGCGTGCAACACCAGTTCTGCCCTCGCTTTGGAGGCAGTGCGGTCTGAGTTTCCTCTCCCGATTTTGGGAGTTATCTTGCCTGGTGCCCGCGCGGCTGTTGAGCTAGGCAACCGGATTGGAGTCATCGCTACCCCAGCCACTGCCGCTAGCAACGCTTATCGTCGCGCGATTTTAGAAGTTGACGCCACTGCCCAAGTTTGGCAAGTCGGTTGCCCAGAGTTTGTGCCGGTGATTGAGCAAAACCGCATCCATGAGCCTTACACCCTAGAAGTGGCGCGGGAGTACCTGGCACCGTTACTGCACCATCGCATTGACACGCTTGTTTATGGCTGTACCCACTATCCCCACTTAGCACCCGTCCTGAGGAAAATTCTGCCCCGGTCGGTGAAGCTATGCGATCCGGCAGTTCATGTAGTGGCTGCGGCTGCACAAGAGCTGGATTTACTAGGACTGAGAAACACCCGCCCGCCTCTAGCAACTCGATTTGCCGTGAGCGGTTGTCCCGAACAGTTTGCACAACTGTCAGTACAGTGGCTGGGGTGTACGCCTGCGGTAGAAAAAGTTTATTTACCGACAGTGCTACATCGGCAATTACCGCTAGAGCTAAGCGAGTAGCAGTCAATTAAAGAATAGGTTCTTCAATCCAAAATTCTAGATTTGACTGCTAATCGCGGATCGATGAGGTGAGCGTGCTGCAAACGGCTAATACTTCTGTCGCGATCGCTAGGGTATGGACTTCGTCCTACCCGCACCTTTCACAGTTCGCTGTGCCAGAATCAACAGCAGGTAAACCGTCAATAAATAACCAGTGGCTAAAAATGGGATAATCAGAGGCATATCATTATACGTCATAGTGTCGCACAATCACAAGTAGCGGAATGTAAATTTTTATACAAGTTCTTTTCCCAAGACAATGTCCCAAGTCAAGACTTGAGTCAATGCTTGAGAATATGTCTGCCCATAGGAATTCTGGAGGTCGCTGTCGCCCCAAAAATTCTTGATTTAACTAAAACCCCAGAAAATTGATAAAAATAATCTGAGATTTTTTCGGCAATCCCGTAGAGAGCAAGCTAATCCACAGTGCCTATTGAAAGTCCTTTATTTTCGGATGGCTAGTTTTCCTAGAGCCTTAACGCTAGAAAAAGATGCAGGAAGCCGGAAATGCTACCGCCTACCAAAAATCTGCCATCCTTTACCAATTCATTACAAACACGTAAGTGTTTTCTGTAATTTTTTGGCTCAGTAACTCTATTAAGCTTTTCAAATCCTTACATATTAGAGTAACACAAGATCCCCAAGGGTTAGGAGGGATTTTTTTAGATACTTTACAAGTCGATACAATTTCAAAAAAAGGCTGCGGGGGCATCTTCTAAGGAACAAAACTTCCCTGTAGGGGAGCATTAGCTTAAAATAAATGACAGGAATGTAAAATTTCGTAACTATTAAGCCAGAGTCAGCTGATCCATGACCTCAGTGACCTCCCTCTTTGCCCCTGTTGAATCAGACCTACGTGTTCTGACGGAGAATTTGAAAAAGCTGGTTGGTGCCCGTCACCCCATCCTGTATGCGGCGGCAGAACACTTATTTGGGGCAGGAGGAAAGCGCGTTAGACCCGCTATCGTCCTGCTGATATCGCGGGCAACCATGCTGGATCAAGACATTACCCCACGTCACCGGCGTCTCGCAGAAATTACGGAAATGATTCACACCGCTAGTCTGGTACACGACGATGTGGTGGATGAATCCGAGGTAAGACGCGGTATTGCCACGGTTCATAGCCGGTTTGGCAATCGCATCGCTGTGTTGGCGGGAGACTTTTTATTTGCCCAATCTTCTTGGTATTTGGCAAATTTGAATCATTTAGAAGTAGTGAAACTGCTCTCAGAAGTGATTATGGATATGGCAGAAGGAGAAATTCAGCAAGGGCTGAATCGCTTTGATGCCAGTATGTCCCTCGAAGCTTACTTAGAGAAGAGTTACTACAAAACTGCCTCGTTGATGGCTAACAGTGCGAAGGCGGCTGGACTACTCAGTGATGTCTCGGAGGAGGCGGCAGAAAATTTGTATCGCTACGGACGTCATCTCGGCTTGGCTTTCCAGATTGTGGATGATATTTTTGACTTCACGGGTTCGACAGAAGCTTTAGGTAAGCCAGCCGGATCGGATCTAAAAAGTGGCAATCTAACAGCACCCGTGTTATTTGCCTTAGAAGAAAAACCTTACCTGGAGGCGCTCATTGAGCGGGAATTTACAGAGGAGGGGGATTTAGAAGCAGCGATCGCCCTCATTGAAGAAAGTCAGGGTATCGAGCGATCGCGCGAATTAGCTGCCCATCATGCCCAACTCGCCGTTCAACAATTAGCAGATTTACCGCACTCGGAGTGCCGTCAAGCGCTCATTGACATGGCTGAGTACGTGTTGAGTCGGCTTTATTAAGGAGTGTGGATTGATTAACCCCCGATTTCTTTTATCGGGGTATTGGCTGTAGGGGCTTTTTCTGTGCATGCCCCTACAGAACGCGAATGAGTGTAAGTTATTGAATCGACGTTTCTAAGAATGAATCAAAATCCAATCAGCGATTAGCAAATTTTACACTTGGCGAGTCTCGCCACCAGAGAAGAACACACCAAATCCCAGCGACCCAATCCAGTATCTTCTAATCCTCCAGCCGGAAGATGACCCGATGGGGCAGAATTTCCGGAGAAAGTGAGATCCGAGTAATTTAACCAATTGCCTTTGACACGCCAACCCACTTGGTCGCCAAAACGACACCAAGTGGCATAGTCAAAGTTAGGTTTTCCGCCAATCTTTTCCCAAATGCGCTTCTGGACACTAAAGCCAAAGCGTCCGTCGCTGTAATTTACCCAGAGTCGATCGATCGTACCGAGGTGTTGGCAGGGAAACTTTTGAAAATCTTCAACTCTCAGCCAGCCTTCTGGTTCTCGATGGGAAATTTGAAGCAGGAGCATTCGTGTTTCCCGATCTGCTTCCTTCCAGTTGCGGGCGGTCAGGAAATCCCGCAGTTTGCTGTAATTTATCCCCAATGCCCTGAGATGAGCGGGAGAGGAAGCCATCGTGGGTATCGTGACACTAACATCAGAAGGTTTAGTAAGTTTAGAGTGCAAGGCTTCCAGCACCTCCAAAGCCGATTTATAGCGATCCTTCGGTAAAGGCTGAAGCAGTTTATCTAAAATTTGCCCTAACTCTTCACTAATCGTTGTCCCATCTGGCAGACGCTCTCGCCACATCCAGCGACACTCTAGCGGTTCATAAAGACCATCAGAACCACCTAATGTAGGAAGAGATTGGGTGAGCAGACAAACGCAAGTGACTCCTAAACTGTAGAGATCGCTAGCGGGGTAGGC
>NZ_JACJOQ010000440.1:0-3916 GCF_014695635.1 Coleofasciculus sp. FACHB-712
GATTTCTCTTACTTATTTTTTGGTTCTAAGGAATTCGTTTACCTCCAGGTAAAAATGGTATGATTACAGGCAAAAGTATAACTAGCAATGCAGATTACTCAATGTCTCCATGCAGCCATTCTCGTTTCTGACTTGGAACGAGCCGAGCAATTTTACGGGAACGTGTTGGGATTATCGAAGGTGGATAGAGTGCTGAAATTTCCCGGCGCATGGTATCAAGTCGGCGAGTTTCAAATTCACCTGATTGTTGACGACTCCATACCATCGGATTTAGTCAATTCTGAGAAATTAGGTCGGAATCGGCATTTAGCCTTCTTGGTCGCCAACTTAGACGCTGCTAAGGAGAAGCTTATAGCTCACAACTACCCCCTACAAATGAGCGCTTCTGGTCGCGCTGCGCTGTTTACTCAAGATCCTGATGGCAACATCATTGAGTTAGGTGAATGAGCTGTCAATCATGAATCCTAATCAGGGCACTTTGGGAGCATCCTGCGAATTGCGAAGACCTGTCTGCACGATAGAAGCGTGGGGCTACAGAAACGAAGCCTACCTACACAAGCTAAAATTAAACTCTTCAGGCTGCTCCTGGCAGCTTGGTACATAATTGTGCAATGAAAATCATTGCATATTCCTATACTGACCCGTTGCTTGAAGTTGCACCCGATCCCTTGATGTGGGGTTGGGAAATAGATAGCGTTTATCAAGATTTAGGGGAACGTCAACAACTACGACAGCTGTTACAAGATTGTAAAGAAGAACCCGCTAATTATTTATTAATCCGACGACTGGCAGAATTGGGAAACTCGGTGGAAGAAGTATGCGATCGCATCCTCGATCTCGAATCCCTCGGCATTCAAATGATTACTACCGAATCAGTTGCGTATCATCAAACACCCCTGCAACTCCTGCAAGAAATTCAGAATCGGCAGCGCAGCGATCGCATCCGCCAAGGACACGCTCAGCGGCGGCTCAAAGCCTCGCCAGCGCCTGGAAAAGCTCCTTATGGCTACCGACGAGGTAAAGACCGCTATATCCTAGACCGCAGCGCCGCGCCGGTCGTCAAAGATTTTTTTGAACAATTTCTGCTGTATGGTTCTTTACGTGGTGCAGTGCGGTATCTAGAAAAGAAATACGCCAAGAAAATTTCCGCTTCTACTGGACAACGCTGGCTAACGAACCCAGTCTATCGGGGTGACACTGCGTATAAAAATGGTGAGATTCTCTCTGATACCCATGCTGCCATCGTATCTAGGGAAGAAGCCGCGCAAATTGACCGCTTGCTGCGCCGTAACCGCCGTTTGCCTCCTCGTACCGCTAGTGCAAATCGTTCTCTAGCGGGATTAGTGGTTTGTGGAGAGTGCCAGTCGCCAATGACGATTACCCGCGTCACCGCTTCCCGCAAACAGGGAGAATATCTTTATCTGCGCCCAACCAAGTGTTTTAAACAGCCCAAATGTCGGGCTATTTCTTATCAGGAAGTATTAGAGCAAACGATTGAGAGAATCTGCCAGGATTTACCCCGCGCAGTAGCGACGGTGAATGTTCCCAATATGGATGGAATTAAGGGCACGATTACCCATGAAATTGCCGCTAAGCAAGATATCTTAGCTCAGTTGCCGACGCTTACAGAGAATGGCATTCTAGATTCAGAAACTGCCCAGTTACGCGCCTACAAGCTACGCACAGAAATCTCTCAATTGCAATCGCGGATGGCGAGTCTGCCGCCAGTAGATTTACAAGCGATCGCGCAGGCTGTATCTATCTCACAATTTTGGCTAGATTTGTCAGAATCAGAGCGACGATTCTACTTTCGAGAATTTATTCGCCAGATTGAAATTAACCGCCAGGATTCATCTTGGGAGATCCAGCTAGTTTTTATCTTTTAGCGATTAACGATAAAGTGTTGCGATCGCAATTCTATTTGAGCTGTGAGCCAGCACTTCAGATACCCCGCTTCTCACAGCAGCCAGTTATCTCGCCTTGCCGAATCGTTAAAGAGTGCGCTCGCTCTTCACAAAGCCGCAACACGTACGCTAGCAACACTTACGCGAACAGAGTAAGTCGGCGTTACACTTGCATGGTGGCGATGCTAAATGTGCCGATAGATGACTAAAAAAACTTTCCGTATGACTCTCACTACTGGTATAAATTTTATAATTCGGAACGCAACGAGCGTCTAACCGCTGTAAAACTGAGTCTAAACGCTGCGAGTGTTTCCAACTCTGAGATTGTCCTACAGAGTTAGAGCAGGCATGGCGAGAGTTTTCCTCGGTCACTTTAAGATAGAAAATCCGGCTTTATTCTATAGAGTTATGCAAACTTCATAAGGACATGGAAACTTACCTTGTGATTTTAGTCAGATGATTGAGTTAGATAAATCGCAGGGAATGAAGTTGGATTGCCGCTAAATACCACGAGCTTTGTTAAATATGGATCGTCAAACTTTTGCGTGGGGTCGTTCAAAAAAGAAGATTAGAGGAGCTGACAGATGGGTGGAAAGGCTGTGGGTCTTAGGGTTATTCCTAGCGGCTATCCTGCTATTTGGAATCAATCTGGGCGTACTGCCTTTACGGGATTGGGATGAGGGAACGGTTGCCCAGGTTGCTCGTGAGATTTGGCAGGCAAAGTTTGATTCTTTGAGATGGCTGTATCCGACGTTGGGAGGTACGGAGTATTTCAATAAACCGCCTTTAATGCATCTGCTGATTGCCGGTGCCTACGCAATCGGCGGTGTAAATGAGTGGACAACGCGCCTACCTGGGGCGCTGCTGAGTGCCGCTTGTGTGCCGCTTTTGTATGGCATTGGACGGGAACTATTCCGGCGACGCCTTCCAGCTCTTTTCTCGGCTTTGATTTACTTAACGCTACTACCCGTTGTGCGTCATGGGCGTCTGGCGATGCTGGATGGGGCAGTGCTGTGCTTTTTCCTGTTGATGATGTGGTGCGTGTTGCGATCGCGTCGAAACTTGCGCTACGCTCTCGGTGCCGGTATCGGGTTTGGGTTGATTTGCCTGACTAAAGGCATGATGGGATTATTACTTTTAAATATTGCCCTGGTATTTTTAGCTTGGGATACTCCCAGACTGTTAACTTCCCTCTATTTCTGGATTGGTTTGCTCTTGGGCAGTGTGCCAGTTGCCGCTTGGTATGGTGCCCAATTTCTCCACTACGGGCAGGCTTTCGTAAACACCGGCATCTTCAGTCAATCCTTGGAACGAATTTGGGCACCCGTCGAGAATCACGCGGGTCCCCCCTGG
The DNA here is from genome assembly GCF_014695635.1 of Coleofasciculus sp. FACHB-712. Taxonomy (NCBI): domain Bacteria; kingdom Bacillati; phylum Cyanobacteriota; class Cyanophyceae; order Coleofasciculales; family Coleofasciculaceae; genus Coleofasciculus; species Coleofasciculus sp. FACHB-712. The sequence goes on from NZ_JACJOQ010000440.1 coordinate 3,258, forward strand.
TATTATCTGTTGGAAATCTTAAAGTACGGTTGGCCCTGGTTATTCTTGTTGCCTCAAGGATTGCGCCTTGCTTGGGAAAATCGCAATATGAGCTGGGCAAAACTGGTACTGGTGTGGATGAGTGTTTATCTAGTAGCCATTTCGGTGATGGGAACAAAGCTTCCCTGGTATGTACTGCCGATTTACCCAGCAGTGGCTTTATTGGGAGGTGCCCAGCTTGCTGAAATTTGGAATGCGCCGAGTAAGAAATCCTATCCCCGCTCTTGGGTACCGCTTTTGACAGTCATGGGTTTAGCGGCGCTAAGCGGTAGTTTTTATTTTGCTGCGTTTGGCCCCCAACCGAACTGGAATTTGCAACTGGTGTTTGCATCGGCTGCTTTGACTTTATTGATAACGGCAGTTTTGATTTATCAAAAAGACCTGCAATTTATTCCACTGCTATTTTGGGGTACGTATGTAACGCTACTGCTACTCATGACATCGCCGCACTGGAATTGGGAACTTGCAGAAGCCTATCCGGTTAAACCCGTTGCCGCGATGATTAAGCGCAAAACTCCCATCAATAAGCCAATCTACACATCCTACGATCATGGTCGTCCTTCTCTGAATTTTTATAGCGATCGCCAAGTCATCCCCGCAACGGATGCCGAACTCCAGCA
>NZ_JACJOQ010000441.1:0-14740 GCF_014695635.1 Coleofasciculus sp. FACHB-712
GGCAAAAAACGAGTTGATGTTGTTGTCGTTAACCCCAACACCGATTTAAATGTCACCCTGCGCTCGGCTCTAGCACTGCGCTAGCCTTTTTTCGAGCCGCTGCGCTAGCCTTTTTTCGAGCCAAGGTGTTTTATCTCGTTGTCTCCAAAAATAACGCTGTAGGGCAGGGTATACCCCTGCCCTACGTTTGTATAAGCGGTAAAGACGTTGAACGCAATGTCTCTACAATCTTTATAGGTTTTCTAAAAATTTTCCTGTTAGAGAGTTACGCGCTAGGCTTGCCTACACCGGGATTTGCCTCTTTCTTAACTTCAGGCACAATATCCGGGCGCTCTTTATCTTCCCAACCCACAGGGCGCTTAGAGTTATACCACGCAACGGAACCGATACTTACAGCGGCAATAAAACCTACCGCGTACACAGCAGTAGCAGAGACTGGAAAATGGGGCGTATTCGTAGCAACTTCCATCAATAAATGCATTCTTTGTAACCCTCTTATCGATTTTTGGTTATCGTACCAAAACTCAGGGGATCGTCTATCACCCCTGAGTTTGATCCCCATTGTTTTCGCGATCGCGCTTGAGAGTTAGGAAGTTGTTCTAATCGTTCCTAATTTTCCTTCCGCGCTGCTGGCGGAGCAGGAGGTGGGGCGGCATCCGCTGTTCTCCTCGGTGCCCGTGGAGCGGTTGGCGCAGAATTGTAAGTTCGTCTTCTCCTTGGCTGTGCAGTGCTAGAAGTAGAATCTGATGATGCCCTTCTGCGAGAACGACGCTGAACGGGTGCCGACTCCTGAGAGCTTGTGCTTGCTTGGCGACGAGAACGGCGGTAGCGACGGCTGCTGTTGCTTGAACTCTCTTGGCTTTGAGAATTTGTACTTACTTGGCGGCGAGAACGACGGTAGCGAGGTCTAGATTCTTCTTGAGGCTGGACTTCTTGGCTGCGACGCCGTCTCCGCCGAGGCGCGCTCTCGGAGCTTTGGACGCTGCTAGTACGGTAGCGTCTACGGCGGGGAGTTTCTTCGCTAGAGCTATCATCGCTATCTGTAGCCCGACGAGATCGGCTACGCCGGGGTGTGTCATCGTCGTCGCTGTTTTTGGAGATGATGCTTCCAGAGAAGATGCTTTTAGGCTTGATGGGCTTGATCGTGAGCTGGGCTTTACGTCCTTCTAGCTCGGTGGGTCGATCTGGGAACTTCTCGACCGGGATATCTTTGACCACTTCCGCCATGAATTTATTCCAGGTGTAGGCGGCTGTACTACTCGCGCCCCAAGTCGGTTTGTTGTCATCGTTGCCCAGCCAGACACCCGCAACCATTTGGGGGATGTAGCCAATAAACCACAGATCGCGTGCCTCATCCGAGGTGCCCGTCTTCCCAGCAACAGGTCGATCGTCTAGAGCAGCGGCGCGACCCGTCCCCTCATTCACGACACCCCGCAGCAACCAGGTCATAATCGCAGACGTATCTTCTTGAAGGACACGGTCGGGCTTAAACTTCGCTTCGTAGATAACGTTCCCGCGTCGGTCAAGAACGCGACGAATGCCGTAATTTTTGGTATGCATCCCTTTTGTCGCAAAGGTGCCATAAGCACTGGTGAGTTCCAGCAGGTTCACTTCAGAGGCACCTAAGGCAGTGGAATAGGTCGGCTTCAGTTCTGATTCAATGCCCATTTTGTGGGCGACATCGATCACCGTATCCCATCCCACATCGACCAAAACTTTGACAGCAACAGTATTGATTGAGCCAATCAGGGCATCACGCATGGAGATCCAGCCCCGGTACTCTTCGCTGTAGTTTTTGGGGGTATAGCCGTCTACTTTGTAGGGAGCGTCCAGGTAGCCGCGATAGGGCGTGAAACCGGCAGCCATTGCTGTCGTGTATACAAACGCTTTAAATGTCGAACCGGGCTGGCGCTGTGCCTGAGTAACGCGATTAAACTGTTGCTTATAAAAATCTTTTCCCCCGACCATTGCCCGAATCTCGCCGGTACGCGGATCGAGCGCCACAAGGGCGGCTTGCTCGAAGTTTTGACCGCGACCGCTGTTTTCAACGGTTTCGATAACGGCCTTTTCCGCCGCTTCCTGCCATTCTGGCTTCAGGGTGGTTTCTACTGTTAATCCTCCAGCCTTAATCGCTGCTGGCGAGACGTGCTTGGGCAGTTCTTGTTGGATGTATTCGGTGAAATAAGGGGCAAACCTTTCAAGCCGCTTAGGACGGCTGGGTTTTGTTATCAGGGTGTCAGCGATCGCTTTCTCGGCTTCGGCGGCTGTAATGAACCCTGCCTGCTGCATCTGTTGTAATACCAGATTGCGGCGCTCTTTAATCACTTGTGGATTTTTAATGGGCGAATATTGATTGGGTGCTGGTGGGATGGCGGCAAGTGTCGCCATTTCCGATAAGGTTAGTTCGTACACCGGCTTAGAAAAGTAAACCCAAGCCGCATCTGCCACGCCATAAGCACCTTCTCCCAAATAGACCAAATTTAAGTAACGTTCTAGAATTTGATCTTTGGTGTTTTCATTTTCGATTTTTTGAGCGGTTCGGACTTCCTTCAGCTTGCGCCAGACGCTACGCTCCTGATCGAGAAAAACCATCCTCGCCAGCTGTTGGGTGATGGTACTACCGCCTTCTACAACATCTCTTGCTATCAAGTTAGAAAAGGCTGCCCTTAAAACTCCCTGGTAATCAACTCCCTGGTGTTTGTAAAAGCGTCTGTCTTCTATCGCAATGAAAGCTTGAATTAGCTGCTTGGGAATTTTGTCAATTTTGAGGGTTTCGCGAGTCGCTGGGCCGATTTGTTGAAGTATTTTGTTGTTTGAGGCTTTGATCGTCAAAGTCTCTGGTCGCATCAAGGTTAAGGCATCGCTGGTATCGGGTAAGCTACTCTCCAGCGACCACGCAGCAGTCAAAAGCGCGATCGCTCCTCCTCCCACACCTAAACCAATCCAAAATCGACGCTGATGATGGAGTGGGTTTTCTCCAGTGAATGGCTTCTTGACAATTTTAGGAAGCTCCTGAGTGGAGAAGCGCTTCAGCCGCAAGAGATTTCGCTTCAATTCCCGACGATGTCGTGATGCGTCTGCGTGTCCTTCGTCTTGTTCCTTGCCATCAATCGGAGTATCGACTGGTTCTTCTTTATTACCTACAGGAGTCTCGACTGGTTCATTTGACACCCCCGCATTGAACTTGCCTGATAAATCCTTCAGTCTTGAGATGAACTTGGTCACGTCAACTCCTCAATCACCAAAAACTTCTGGCGCAAAATTCCCTGCTTATTGTTGCCTATTTTATGGCTTGAATCCGGGATCTGTGCCTACACAATGTGAACTTATTCGCTTTTTGTCATATTTTTATTTTTTTATTCCGTCAAATAATATACCTAAAGTCATCTAGCTCCAAGCTTTGTTCTAGACCTTGTTGGTTGATAGCTTAAGTAACTTCAAGAAATGGGGCAAATCTCAAGGCATTTTCTACCAAACTCCTAATTATCAGCTTCTTGCTCTCTGGCTGAGCTTATTAGAGGAGCGGACGTGGTATTTGATAAAAATCTAGCTTTGAGAGGAGCGGGTTAGCGCTGAAGTCGGCGATCCCCCCTGAAAAATGTTTGCCAAGAACATTTCTCAGGGGGATCGCTTTTTGGGAACTTATCTGGAAAACAGTAACTTCGGTTTGTAGCTCAAAATATCCTTCCTAAGACAGATGCACCCGGTGGGATTAGTATAAGCGATCGCCCTTCTGATGCCAATCCATCATGGACAATTTGCTTAACGTTTGTGCGTAATCTTCAGCCACCAAGCAGATAAATACATAAGTTATGAAGATTGCGACCAAAACTACTGGGTGCAGTAAGTTCTGTCAGTCAATTGATTGTTGATTTTATTTCGTTTTGGGTTGCTGTATTACCGCCTTATCGAGGTCAAGCGATGTTAATTGAAACAATTCTGACCGATCCTATACTCTTTCTAAGAATTATCATCCTGGTTGTGGCTTCAGTGACGCTACACGAACTCGCTCATGGTATAGCTGCTTTAAGCCAAGGTGATGACACCCCGAAAAAAAGCGGACACATGACCTTGAATCCAGTGATTCACATGGGATGGGAGTCAATTATTTTTCTTTGCATTGCTGGTATGGCGTGGGGACAAATGCCTATCAATCCCGCACGGTTTCGCCATAAGAAAATTAGCAATATTTTGGTTTCCATCGCTGGTCCTTTGTTAAATCTAGGCTTGGGCATTCTGTTTCTTTTGATTCTCAAATTGGATTTCAGCTTGTTCTCAACAAGAATTCTGAGTTCTGAATTTCTCTACCTGGGTGCGTCTATCAATTTGAGCTTGTTTCTCTTTAATATGCTGCCTATTCCTCCTCTAGATGGGTTTCATGTATTCAGTGAATTTTTCCCGTCATTAAAACCTTTAGAAAGTAGCCCTTTTGGATTATTAGCTTTAACAATCCTCTTGGTTAGTGGTTTTTCTTTAGGTCTGGGTTTTATCGCGAATGCAGTCATCTGTGCGGTTGCTCCCTCAATGCAGGGATGCCAAGTTGTATTTTAGATGGATGCACTGCTTCCATCAGACTTTAGTCTGCGTCTATACAGAATAAGCCTGCGGACGCAGGCTTATTGTTTTCTGGTCAATTCCGGATTTGAGATTCATTGAACACAATCTCTATTAACGAACTGCGTTGGCGGAGCCTGCGCGTTAGCGCTTAGACGCCTTAGCGTTCGCGAAGCGGCGCGGATGCGCGTTAGCGCTATAGGACGCGAAGAAAGAGAAAGAAGAGAGATTACAAATCACTTCAGAACCCCGACTTCTTAAAGAAGTCGGGGTTCTCGCATTCACGAATCATATAGGACTGCTATAGTTAAATCTTATCTATAATTTTTTTTGCAAATCAATTGGCAGTAGCATGGATTTTGTGACGGGTTTGGGATTTTTGGCGGCAACTTTGACCACTGTAGCTTTTTTGCCTCAATTGTTTAAAGTATGGCAAACAAAATCAGCCAAAGATGTTTCTCTAGAAATGTTGATTATTTTCTGTTCGGGAGTTTTTTTGTGGTTGGTGTACGGTTTTTACATTCAGTCTTTTCCGGTTATTGCTGCCAACTTGTTAACCTTAATTTTTAATCTGATAATTTTATCGCTTAAAATTAAATATGAATAAGATAATATTTTAAGGTTTTATTTGCCTGTGATGTCTGGAGTTTTTGCCGCAGAACGTCTTTTATTTACACCCGCGACGCCTGACACCGACGCCATCCGGACTATATTTGCCTTCCCGAATGAGTACAGCGTTGGCATCACTAGCCTCGGCTATCAGGTGGTGTGGGCGTCTTTGGCAATGCGCTCCGATCTTGAAGTCAGCCGCCTATTTACAGATACTCATGAGCCGCTGCTGCGATCGCCTGAATTAGTCGGATTTTCCCTTTCTTGGGAATTGGATTATGTCAATATCCTCAATTTGTTGGAATTGCTAGAGATTCCGAATCGAGCATCTGCGCGTGATGACAATCATCCCCTCGTATTTGGGGGAGGACCCGTATTAACTGCCAATCCAGAACCTTTTGCTGACTTTTTTGATGTCATTTTGCTGGGAGATGGTGAAAATCTACTCGGCAATTTTATTGATACGTATAAAGAAGTTAGAAACGCTACCCGACAAGCTCAACTAAGGCGTTTGGCGCAAGTACCAGGAATCTATATTCCTAGTTTGTATCAAGTTGAATATCACTCGCCGGATGGCTCCATCCAGTCAATTTTGCCCGTAGATGCGGAGATTCCCGCCGTCATTGAAAAGCAAACCTATCGGGGAAATACGCTTTCCGCTTCCACTGTGGTGACAGAGAAGGCGGCGTGGGAAAATATTTACATGGTGGAAGTGGTACGGAGTTGCCCGGAAATGTGCCGCTTCTGTTTGGCGAGTTATCTAACATTGCCGTTTCGGACAGCGAGTTTGGAAAGTTCGCTAATTCCAGCCATCGATCGGGGATTGGCGGTGACGAATCGGCTGGGATTATTGGGGGCGTCTGTTACGCAACACCCAGAGTTTGAAACCCTTCTAGATTATTTGAGCCAGCCAAAGTACGACGATGTCCGCCTCAGCATTGCTTCGGTGCGGACGAATACGGTGACGGTACAGCTAGCTCAAACTTTAGCAAAACGAGACACGCGATCGCTCACCATTGCCGTTGAAAGCGGTTCGGAACGATTGCGGCAGATTATCAATAAAAAGCTGACGAATGAAGAAATCATCCAAGCTGCAATCAATGCCAAAGCAGGTGGATTAAGCAACCTCAAACTCTATGGAATGGTGGGAGTTCCGGGGGAGGAACCCGAAGATTTAGAAGCAACTGTGGCGATGATGCGATCGCTCAAAAAAGCCGCACCTGGATTACGCTTGACCTTCGGATGCAGCACTTTTGTCCCCAAGGCTCATACGCCGTTTCAGTGGTTTGGAGTGAATCGGGATGCCGAAAAGCGGCTGAAAAGCTTAGAGAAGCAATTGCGCCGCGAAGGGATTGAGTTTCGACCGGAAAGCTATAACTGGTCAGCAATTCAAGCTTTAATATCCAGAGGCGATCGCCGACTTTCCCATCTTCTAGAACTGACACGACACTACGGCGACTCTCTAGGCAGCTACCGCCGTGCCTTTAAAGAACTGCGAGGACAACTGCCGGATCTCGATTCCTACATCCACGCCAGTTGGTCGTTAGAGCAAGTTTTGCCTTGGAGCCACTTGCAAGGGCCATTATCAGCCGAAACCCTACAGAAGCATTTAGCCAGTGCTACAGCCCATTTTCGGGAAGCTTCACCCTGCTTAACCTAGCCTACAAGGGGATTACGACCGTAAGGACACGGATCAGCCACTTCTGCCATTTTATGAAAACAGCGATCGCACAGATGTAGTTGTTAGAAAGTCCAGTGAGACTCTAAGAAGAGTTTTATTCTCCCAAGGCAGGCTAACAGATGGTATTCGTAAAACCTCAATTTAATCGTAAATTTGCTTTTAAACTCACTCTAGTAGGTGCAGGAGCGCTTTTGTGCTTGATTCCCTCTGTAGAAGCGATCGCCAAAACCGTAACTTCCACAGGTGCTGCGGCAGTTGAACCAACTGTTTTGGCAGCTCAACCGCAAGGTCGCACCCAGCGGGTTCGATTTGCAAAAGGGAAAAGCTCAGCAGTTGTAGAATACTCAGTCGTGCGAGGAACGAGAGATATTTATCTGCTGGGTGCCAAGGTACGCCAGAAAATGACGATCGGCATTACCTCTCTTGAAGACAACGCTGTTTTTGATATCGTAGCTCCGAATGGGCGAATTATTGCACAAGAGGCAACTAGCTGGAGCGGCACATTGCCTAGAACCGGGGACTATAAGATCGTTGTTGGCGGGACTAGAGGAAACGCCAGTTACAGAATGCAAGTGGGAATTAAATAATCATTCAATTTATCAGATTTTCCCCCGCCGGACGCTGTACTGGCAGGGGAATTTTTTTATAGATTGAATAGATTCACCAACAAGTGACAAGCAGATGTTAAAACTAGCTTTGGCGGGTGCAGGAGCCTTTTTATTCCTGACCTCTTCGGTGTACGCTGGAGAACAGAGTGCCAAGAGCGATCGCTTTGAGTTTTCCCTGCAAAACATAGCAGAAATTTTCCAGGTTCAACACTTATCAACTTCCGACTCGATTGAACTCGCTCAACTTCTGAATACCCGCTGTCCACCGAATACCTCTTTATACCGTGCTGCTGAAACTAGAAATCATTTCGCCCATATTTGTGCGGCTAAGGGGGGTACTTTAGTCTTTGTTGGGGGTGCCAAAAATGGAACCCAAAACAGCATTAATGTGACGATTCCTAGTAACAGTAGTGGTCAGTTTGTTGCTGTTCAAGGTAATACCCGTTATATTCTTACCCAAAGCCAGCTACGCATTATTCAAGGGAATCAAACCATCGTTAATGAAAGAGTGTTGCGATGGACTCAATAACGATGATTAGAGGAATAAATTAAATGCAATCAACATCTGAGTATTTTTGTGCCTATTGCGGCGAACCAAACGTTACATTTGTTGACCTAAGTGCTGGGGGTCAGCAGTCGTATATTGAAGATTGCCAAGTTTGCTGTCGCCCAAATATTCTCTACATCCGATTTGATGAAGAAACCCTTGACATTGAAATCGATAGCGAATACGAAGGCTAAAAATCAAGTTTTATTACTTCCTGCCTAGTTTGCTCGCAAAAGATTTCTAGGATTTCTGGAAATGCCTTGCGCCCTTCTGAAGATGAAACTATCGACAAACAGATAGTTCCCAAAAAACAACCGTAATCTTACGGTTATTTTCTTACAAAGAAGGTCAAATCATGGTATTTACTAAACCTGAATTCAATTGCAAACAGGCTTTGAAATTAGCTTTAGCGGGCACAGGAGCATTATTATTCTTAGCACCTTCAGTAGGTGCTGTACAACTAACTGAAAAAAGTGCCGAGAAGGTTGCTTTCACTTCTGAGCAACCTGCATCTCAAGCTTTATCGACTTCCTACTCTATCAAACTAGCTCAAACAGAGGTAGGTTGTCATAGGGATGAAAGTACTTTCGTTGCTGCTGAAACGAAAAACTACTTAGTGTATATTTGCGGCGGAGATAATCCCCACACTTATGTCGGTTATGCCAAGAATGGGCGTGGTGGTATAACTGTTCCTCTTACTTCTTACAACCGTAATGTATTTACGGCTAAAAACGGTCCGTACACTTACACGGTGGACATGAGTAAGAGTCAGCTCGTTATTAAGCTCCCAAATGGCAGACGTTCTATTGAAAAGTTAATTAATAGTTTGGAGTAATACTATAGCAGCAACTCTCACTATTTAGTTGTTAGTTTTGTTTCAGGCATAATAGTGGGTGTTCAGCTTTTAGTTCTAGTACAAAAATTCATTTTTTCAGCTAATCCTTAAACAAAACAATTAGTCACTTGATTACGCTCTGTCAAAGGAAGAAAATGAAATGGCATCCGTGAAACTTGGATTGAATGGCAAACAAGCATTGAAACTCGCTTTAGCAAGCGCGGGAGCATTATTATTCTTAGCACCAAAAGTACAAGCAGCAGAACTCACAAAAAGTGCTTCCGGTGCAAGCGATCGCCCAATCCAAATAGCTGCTTCTAACGATTGCATCAACGACATCGCAGAAGGTTTCTCTGTCGAAACAACCAATCATTATGTAGGGATTTGTTACACCCGCCAAGGTACCTTCTATGTCGGTCGTGCGAAGAATGGCAAAGGTAGCATTCTTCTCCCTGTCTCTTCTCCAAAGAGGAATGTTTATGTCGCCAAAAACGGTCGGTACACTTATACTCTAAATCTGAATACAAATCAGCTAATTATTACCTTGCCTAATGGCAGACGTTCTATCGAAAGGGTAGTCAAAATTATCGATTCCTAATTTTTTACCTGATGACTTTTTAATTTTGATTGAATCCCTGCCTTTTCACACCCAAATGAGGACATTTGGGTGTTTTTTCACGATTACGAATGAGTTTCCCGCGTCTGTCCCTCGATGACAGCACTCCAGTCGTCGTTATTCACTGCCGCTTCTAGCTTTTGCTGCCTCTTGGCATCACTTTCCTCGGCATCTGCAAGATCCTTAGTGAGCGTGCTATCTGCCATCGCCTTGCGAAGTTTAAGCTTTTTCTCCTCATAGGCGTTGCGCTCTTCGGGCGACATGGCTGCTTTTGCAACTTCGCCCACCGTGCTAGCCCACATCTCACTGACCTCAGCGTTACCAGGCGGAACGCTGCCGAGTTTGGAAATCCACGCCTCTCGCAAATTTTCCATGTCCGTGCGTTTCGGGAACTTGAACGCCTGCACCCGCACAAACGCGCAAGTTTCTCTCCCATTTTGAGCGACATGACCATTCAGGGAAAGCAGCACATTCCGCGAGTATCCGATATATTGCGTCTGACGTTGGGTATTTAACACAGCGTACACCCCAGCAATTTTCGCATTCTGAACGCGATCGCACCAACTCTGAAGCGGTAGCACTTCAGTTCCATCGTTTTCGAGATCGACAGGAGTCGCTATCTCAGGGGCACCGTGTTCGTCGTCGGAGCTATACAAAAAGTCGTGCAGCCCCTGGTGCCCTTCGGGTACATTTTGGTGTTCAACGGGCACATTCTGGTTTGTCTCCACCTGAATTAGTCTCCATTCAATGAATTTGCTACCGGGAGTCAGCCAATCCTGGGATTTATCCACTCCCGATAACTTGTTTATAGTTTAGGGCGTGGGCAGTGGTGATTTGAGTCCCGCTTAGTATGACTTAGTTCAACGGGTGGTTTGCATATAGCTCAACAGCCAATTCGCCGCTGTTGCCCGACGAGTCTGCCTGGGACCAAATTCACCTAATTTGTAGCCTTTAAAGCCGAGTTGTTCTTTTAGTAGCTGCTTGTTTTCTGCCGGAATCGAGCGAGTTAGCTTCACCGTTGGTGGACGGTTCTCAATAAAATCAGGCGGTTGTGGATATTCATCTCGCCATTCTGGGGGAACTTCGCTCGCGTCCCATTGATTCGCCGCTGCGTCGTAGCGATAACCCAAGCATTGCCACACCAGTTGGTTCACTGTGGCATCATCAATTTCATCGTTCAGGATAGCCCAAATCGTTTCGGTATTCAGCGGCGGTAAGTTAGACATGAGAATGAACAATTAACAACAAAAGCTGTATCAATAAAATACAACTTTTTCCTTGACTAAATATCTCTGGAGAATTCCATTCGCACTTTTTACAAAAATGGTGCGCTCTCACGGCTGTTAACTTGCCAAAAGTTGATTTCTTCTGTTAAGCGTTGATTCTTCCTGGGTGTGCCACACGGGAATCTCAATACAAAATTCTGTTCCTTGTCCAGGTACCGATACGCAATTAAGCGAACCTTTGTGCTTCTCTACTACAATCTGATAGCTAATGGATAACCCTAACCCAGTACCTTTACCGACAGGCTTGGTGGTAAAAAATGGCTCAAATAATCGGGCTTTAACATCTTCATTCATGCCCTGCCCGTTATCAGCAATCCGCACAATAATCGTATTGGAAGAGGTCAGTTCTGTGCGAATCAAAATTTGACTGGGTTTGTTGAGTAATTCATCCGAACTGCGAACCCCCGAAATAGAACCTTTATTTGGGGTTTCGCTACTGTAACGCTCTAGCTCATCAATCGCATTACCGAGCAAATTCATAAATACCTGGCTCATTTGCCCTGGGTAACATTCCACCAAAGGTAAATCAGCATACTCTTTAATCACTTCAATTTCTGCATGGTTGCCATGTGCTTTTAGTCGGTTTTGCAAAATCAGCAGGGTATTATCAATCCCTTCGTGAAGGTTCACTTGCTGCATAACCTGTTCATCATTGCGAGAAAAATTCCGCAACGATAGCACAATCTGATGAATACGCTTTGCCCCTATTTCCATTGAAGACATCACTTTAGGCAAGTCTTCTCTGAGAAAATCTATATCGAGTTCTGCGATTTTTTCTTGCATCAAGCAGCTAGGATTGGGGCACTCTTGCTCGTAAAGCGTCACTAAATCAAGCAAATTTTGCACATAGTCAACTGCATAATTTAGGTTCCCATAGATAAAGCTAACAGGGTTGTTGATTTCGTGAGCCACCCCTGCTACCAAACATCCCAAATTGGACATTTTTTCTTTTTCAACGAGTTGGGATTGGACTTGTTGCAGGTCGTGCAAAGCTTGCTCTAAATGCTTTGATTGAGCAACAGCTTGGGCAGCGGTGGCACAACTTTGCTCGTAGAGTTCCGCTTGATGAATATTAAGGGCGAGTTGTTCAATATCACTTTCTTGTTGATATTGGCTCACCACTGCATCTAGAGCCTCAAGCAGGTTGCTAGAAGACTCTGTAAGAATGTAACGTAGATGCGGATTGTCTGAGGTTAGTTCTTCAGGGGTTGCTTGGGCGATCGCTCTTGCTTGCGCGATATATTGGCGTATGTGCTGGTCTAAATTTAGCGGTGGCTTAAAGTACATTGACCAAACAACGGGTGATGGTTGACCCGGTAGTTTCATCTCCGGATTGCCCTCGATTAAACCACTATGCGACCGTTCCATCAAATCCAGATCAGCTTGCAAAGTAGAGCGCAATTTCTCTTGCTCGGCAATATCTTTTGTACAGACTAGTCTTAAGGCGAACAGTGCCGTGCGTTGAGATAACATCCGCTGACGACCACTGATATTAACCACCGCTGCGTTAATTTCCCGCACTGTATTAATTTCGTTTAAATGTAAATAATTAGCCAAGACAAGTACCGGCAATAATTCAAATAACCTTAAAGATTGCGGAATTATACCATTAGCCGTTTTTTTTGTCATGGTACTTGTTAGATTTTTTTGAAGTGAAAAGCAAAAAAACCGCGAATCTACTGTATAGTCACGTAAATCTATGACTAAGTTCCAGTTTACTTGTAATTTAAAGATGCAGCTTTGACTTCCTCCGAATTGTTGCTTGGCTATTACTGAAAAACTATGAACCAAAGCGGTGCAAACTTTAGTGCATTTTTATACGGATCTAAAAAATTAGCGTCACTTAAAGGCCTTCGTGCATCTCAACCAGCTTCATCTCAGCTTCATCTAATCGTGAGAAGTTTCACAAACTCAGGACAATTTGCTGAATTCTATCTGCTTTTAAATTCATGGAATTGAGAAGATTGGGCAAGCCCTCAATCAAGAATTCCAGATCGATGGCTTCAGCTTTTTCCTAAGTTTCGGTTGTTGGGTTGGCGTAGTGCTGTTGATAGAGGCGTAAGATTTCAAGAAGGTCTTGGATATAATTATTGGTCTGAAGCAGGTTGCCACCGATAAAATTTACCGAGTCGTTAATTTCGTAGGCGATACCGACAACTAGACAGCCGAGGCTGGGCATTTTTTCGGTTTAAATTCAGTTGCGTTTGGGTTCGTTGTAACTGTTTTACTGACTACAAACAAGGCTTGGCGAGCAAAACGGGACTGGCAGTTCAAGAAGACTTATGTATACACAGTAGCCCAAAGAATAAAGAACCCCAAGAGATAGCTTTCTTGGGGTTCCGGGAAATTATGGAAATTTAGTGGACATGATATGACTCAGCAGCGGGGGAAGCGGGAAGTTTTTAGCGATTACCGATTACCGATTCCCTTTCCCCAACTCGGATGTGCGAATCATTCCTCAGCCTTAGCACCTAGACGGAGGAAGACTTTACTGCGGCGAACCCCGTCATCGCTGCCGTAGCTGCTAAAGGCAAGCGAATTTAGCTCGTTAAATAACGGTTTTGCCACCAGTTCCACTACTCTGACAATGGGCAGCTGACGCTCTAAAAACGCCTGACTAGATGCCCAGTCTAGATACAAATAGCCGTTATTTGGCTGGGGTAAAGAGGTGATGTTTGCCTGGAAGCGATCGCTCTTGACGAGAGAATTATCAGGAGCCTTAATCGCTTGATTCATTGCTTCGATCGAAGTGGTGAAAATCTCGTATTTGCCAATACTGGCGTGAACTCCTTTCACCTGTGCCTCTAGCTTGACTGAATCTTGGTCTTCACCCTGCTTCTTATCGGCAGTGGTTGTGAGTTGTGTCCAGGCAGAGATCGGTTGATTCTCCAGGGTAAATGAGCTAACGCTCAACCCTTGCTGTTTGGCAACAGCGTCTAGACGATCGATTGCCGCTTCTGCCTTTGTCGTTGCTGATTTCTCGGCGACAAAAATCCAATCTGAATCTTTGCGGTCGGCACGAGGTAGCATTCCTAAAGCGTACTCGCCTTGCACCCAACTAAAGATATCTTGCTTTAAATCAATGCCCCAACGAGCTTGGAGATTCGCGATGGGTTGATCGATCAGTTGGACAAGGCTATCATCGCTATCTAATCCAGAAGTGAGTTGAGTCCACAGTTGCTCTAAGTTACTACCAGAAGCTGCGATCGCTATTTTCTCTGGTAGATACTGCAACGCTCCGACTGGTTGAGATAGGCTGGGAGTTGTCGGGGGGATTTCCTGTCCGGTAGCCGCTAATAAAGCGGTTTCTGCCAGCAATCCTTGAGTTTTTGGAGAGATGGCGATGGCTAAACTCTCATAGGTTGGGTCAATTTCCATCTGTGAATTGTTCCCCAGCAACTTCGCCAGCGCGGGTAGATTCACATAAGTCAGACCAATTTTCGGCTGAGAGATGCTTTCGATTGCCCGCTGATAAGAAGTTGAATCGCTGAGGCTGAGATTGGGCGCTTGCACATTATTAATGGCTTCTTTCAGCACCCTAGGATTATTGGCAAACAACACAAAGCGATCGCCAACAACTGCGGTAGCAACCGAGTTTTGAGCTGAGGCGCGGTTTATTGCGTCTTTTGGCAATGCCGATCTATCGCGGTTGTAAAAGCCTTTATTGACCGCGTCTTGAGTTTTGACGACCGACTCTTGATTCTTATAAATCAGCTTGACACCTTTATAAGTCTCAAAGACTAAATCTGTCTCAACATTTGCTTGCTTCTGCCAGAACAAATCCACAAACTCGCGGCTGCGTTGCGGATTTTTGGTGGTGACAGCCAGTAGCAGCCCGCGCTGCTCTCCATTGTCACGGGTGCGATCGATATCTAAGCTGGTGAGAGCCAGCGTGATTTCATCCCCCAGCCAGGGTTGGATATCTCGGCGATAGTCCAGATCCGTGTTCGCGAGTAAGCTTTGTTTAAATTGGTTGAGTTCTGCACGCGATCGCTTGCGGTTCG